>DATBCA010000028.1:0-8759 GCA_036270715.1 Solirubrobacteraceae bacterium | reverse complement strand
GTGCATGCACCGGCCGGCGCGGCGGCGCATGCGCCGTCGCGAGGAGGCCGCACATGTGCGGCCTCACAGCGGGCCCGCATGCGGGCCCGCCATCACCATTCTCGGCTGAAGCGCCTCTCGGCTCGCGGTGAGCGCGAATCTCGGCTCGATGAGCGCCAAGTCACGATCTCGGCGAAGCGGAGCGGTCCTCATCGTCGACGGCAGTCGACGATCTGAGGACCGATCAGAGATCGGCCAGCGAAGCGCTACTTCAGCCGAAACGCCCTGATGCGATCGTCGTACTGCGCGGTGTCCTGCGCGTAGACGCCGTACGCGAGCGCCTGGATGAGGCTCAGCAGCGCGGCGTGTGAGCGCACAAACGCGGGGCTGTTGGAGGAGTAGTAGAGCTTCACCTGTGCGAGCTTCGCGACCTCCGAGAGCGTCGCGTCGGTGATCGCCGCGGTGCGCGCCTTGCGGTGGCGCGCGAGCTTCATCGCGCGCACGACCAGCGGGTGCGGGCGGCCCGCAGAGAGGCCGATCACGAGCGTGTTTTCGTCGATGCGCCCGAGGCGGCTGAGCGCCTCCTGCGAGGGGCTCGCGACGACGTCGACGTGCAGGTCGAGCAGCATCAGCAGGTGGCGCAGGTAGGAGGCGAAGAACGCCATCTGGTCCGTGCCCGCGACGAGCACTTTCTCCGCCGCGACGATCTCCGCGATCAGCTGCTCGACGGAGGGGCGCGAGATCTTGCGCGCGGTCTCCTCGACGTTCAGGTGGTCGGCCGCGAGCGCCGCCTCGAACTCGCTCTGGTCCAGCGAGAACAGCGGCGCGGAGCTTCCGCCGTTGCCGTTCGTGTCCGCCTTTGCGTGCACGCGCCGGTATTCCTCGCGCGCGGCCGCCTGCAGCTCGGGGAAGCCCTCGAAGCCGAGCGCCTGCGAGAAGCGCACGACGGTCGAGCTCGAGGTGTTCGCACGCCGCGCGAGCTCCTCCGCCGTCTGGAACGCTGCCTCGTCGAGGTGGTCGACGATGTACTGCGCGACGTCCTTCTGCGAGCGCGAGCACTCGTCGAAGCGCGAGCGGATGTACTTCGAGAGGCTTTGGCGCGCGGTCGTGCCCGTGATCTGGCGCCGGCGCGCCGCCTCGTCGCCGTTCGGCAGTTCCTTCGGGGGGCTCGCCAGGCGCTTCATCGGCGCAAACATTCGACGCGCACGCCCCGCACTCCTTCCGCGCCGCCGCCGAGCGCCTCGCCGGCCGATCTCTGATCGCTCGCGCCGAGCGGAGCGGTCGACGCGCCCGGCGCGCCCGGCGGGCGCGCCGTCCGGGTAGGGTCATCGGCGATGCGCCGCGAGCTCTACGAGGACGTGCACGACGACTTCGGCGAGAGCTTCCGCACGTTCCTCGAGCGCGAGGTCATCGGCGAGGAGGAGCGCTACGGCGAGTGGGAGCGCGCGGGCATCGTCCCGCGCGAGCTGTACGCGCTTGCCGGCAGGCGCGGCTTCCTCGGCATGTCCGTCCCCGAGCGCTACGGCGGCGCGGGAGCGGAGGACTTCCGCTTCAACCTCGTGATCGGCGAGGAGTGCCAGCGCGCGGGCGTCGGCGGCGTCGGACTCGGCCTCACGCTCCACAACGACATCTGCCTGCCCTACTTCCTGCGTTACTGCACCGAGGAGCAGCGCGAGCGCTGGCTGCCGGGGGTCGCCGCCGGCACGCTCATCACCGCGATCGCCATGACGGAGCCCGGCATCGGCTCCGACCTCGCGTCGATGAGCACGCGCGCGATCGCCGACGACGGGCACTTCGTCGTCTCGGGCACCAAGACGTTCATCACCAACGGCATCAACGCCGACCTCGTGATCGTCGCCGCCAAGACCGACCCCTCCGAGCGCCATCGCGGCATCAGCCTGCTCGTGCTCGAGCGCGGCATGCACGGCTTCGAGCGCTCGCGCAAGCTCGAAAAGATCGGCCAGCACTCGCAGGACACCGCCGAGCTCTCCTTCGACGAGGTGCGCGTCCCCGCGGACAACCTCCTCGGCGAGCAGGGCGCGGGCTTCCGCTACCTCGTCTCGAACCTCGCGCAGGAGCGCCTCTCGATCGCCGCCTCCGCCGTCGCCGCCGCCGAAGCCGCGCTCGCATGGACGCTCGATTACGTGCGCGAGCGCCACGCCTTCGGACAGCCCATCGGCTCGTTCCAGAACTCGCGCTTCACGCTCGCCGAGGTGCGCACCGAAGTCGAGATCGCGCGCACGTTCATCGACCGCTGCGCGCTCGCGCTCAACGCCCGCGAGCTCACCGCCGAGGACGCCGCGATGGCCAAGTGGTGGTGCACCGATCTCCAGGGCCGCACCGTCGACGCGTGCCTGCAGCTGCACGGCGGCTACGGCTACATGCTCGAGTATCCGATCGCGCGCGCGTACGCCGACGCGCGCGTCACGCGCATATACGGCGGCGCCAACGAGATCATGAAGGAGATCATCGGCCGCTCGATGGGGCTGTAGCCTCCGCCGGTGGGCGCGAGCCCTCGCCGCGACAGCTGCGGCGCTACGCGCTCGCCGTCTCGCGCCAGCGCGCGGCGAGCGCCACGAAGTAGTCGAGCGAGCGCGGGTTCGCGAGCGAGTCCGCGCTCGCCGCCTCGTGCGCGGGTGCGCCCATCAGGATCTTCTTTACCGGGACCTCGAGCACCTTGCCCGAGAGCGTGCGCGGGACCTCGTCGATCTGAAGGATCTCGTTGGGCACGTGCCGCGGCGAGCAGTCCTCGCGGATGCGCGCCTTGATGCGCGCGCTCAGCGTGTCGTCGAGCGCCGTGCCCTCGGCGAGGACCACGAACAGCACCATCCACAGCTCGCCCGTCGCGCCGTCCCCGCGCATCACGTCGACGACGAGCGCGTCGAGCACCTCCTCGACCGTCGCCGTCGCGCGGTAGATCTCGCTCGTGCCCATGCGCACGCCCTGGCGGTTGATAGTCGAGTCCGAGCGCCCGTAGATGAACGCGCCGCCGCGCCGCGTGACGCGGATCCAGTCGCCGTGGCGCCATACGCCCTCATACATCGAGAAGTAGCTCTCGCGCAGGCGCGAGCCGTCCTCGTCGCCCCACAAGAACAGCGGCATCGACGGCATCGGCTCGGTGATCACGAGCTCGCCCACCTCGTCCGTGAGGCTGCGCCCCTGCTCGTCCCACGCCTGCACCGCGCACCCCAGCGCGCGGCATTGGAGTTCGCCCTCGTACACCGGCAGCAGCGGGCAGCCGCCGACGAACGCCGTGCACACGTCCGTCCCGCCGCTCGTCGAGTACAGCCAGACGTCCGATCCGACCTCCTCGTACACCCAGCGGAAGCTCTCCGGCGCGAGCGGCGAGCCGGTCGAGCCGATCGCGCGCAGCGCGCTGAGGTCGTGTTCGCGCGCCGGTCGCACGCCGGCCTTCTCGGCGCTCGCGAGCAGGCCCGCGCTCACTCCCATGCACGTCATCCCCACGCGCTCCGCGAGCGCGAACATCGCACCCAGGTCCGGGTGCCCGGGGCTCCCGTCGTAGAGCACGATCGCGCAGTCCGCGAGCAGGCACCCGACGAGGAAGTTCCACATCATCCACCCCGTCGTCGTGAACCAGAACATGCGGTCCTCCCGACGCAGGTCGAGGTGCAGGCTCTTCTTCAGCTGCTCGACGAGGATGCCCCCGTGCCCGTGCACGATCGCCTTCGGCAGGCCCGTCGTGCCCGACGAGTACAGAACCCACAGCGGGTGGCCGAAGGGGACCTGCTCGAAGTTGATGCCCTGCGCGAGCGCTCCGTCGCCGACGAGCTCGCGCAGCTGCTCCCAGCCGAGGCGCACGGGGCGCGCGCTCCCGTCACTCGGAGGCCGTGCCGCGTGCGCGCGTGCGCGCGCGGCGGTCGCCGCGGCATGCAGGTAGTCGAGCATCACCACGTGCTCGATCGTCGGCAGGCCTGCGAGGATGTCCTCGAGCGCGCCCGAGCGGTCGAAATCCGTGCCGCCGTGGCGGTAGCCGTCGACCGCGAACAGCACCTTCGGCTCGATCTGCGCGAAGCGGTCGACAACGCTGCGCGCGCCGAACTCCGGCGCGGCGCTCGACCAGATCGAACCGAGCGACGCCGTCGCGAGGAACGCGATCAGCGTCTCGGGAATGTTGGGCATGTACGCCGCGACGCGATCGCCGCGGCGCACCCCGAGCGCGCGCAGCCCCGCGGCGACGCGCGTGACCTCGTCGACCAGCTCGCCCCACGTGAGCTCGCCGCCGTCGCGCAGCTCGGACGCGTGCACGACCGCCGTGCGCCCGCGGTCGCGATCGCCGCGCAGGCCGGCGAGCAGGTTCTCCGCGTAGTTGAGCTCTGCGCCCTCGAACCACCGCGCGCCGGGCATCGCGCGCGAGTCGAGCACGCGCTCGTAGCCGCGCGAGTGGCGCACGCCGAAGAACTCCCAGATCGCCGCCCAGAAGTCCTCGAGCTCGCCGGTCGACCACCGCCACAGCTCGTCGTAGCTCGCGAGCGGCGCCCCCTGCCGGCCGCTCGCCGACCGCTCGCGCGCCCAGCCCATGAAGCGCGTCATCGGCGCGCGCTCGATCATCTCCTCGGACGGCGTCCACAGCGGCTTCGCCAAGGCTGCGTCGGGCACGCGGGTATTCTCGCCGTTCGTGGACCTCTCCGAGCTGCGAGCCGAGTTCCCCGTCCTTCGCGACGTCGCGTATCTCAACGCGGGCACCGACGGCCCGCTTGCCGCGCGCGCCGTCGAGGCCGCCACACGCGCGCTCCGGCACGAGGCCGACGAGGGCCGCTCGGGGACGCATTTCGAACAGCTCCTCGACCTGCGCAAGCAGCTGCGCGGCGTCTACGCGGGGCTGCTGCACTGCGAGCCGGCCGACGTCGCGCTCACGACCTGCACGAGCGAAGGCATCGCGCAGGTGCTCTCCGGACTCGAGCTCGAGCCCGGCGACGAGATCCTCACGAGCGACGAGGAGCACCCCGGCTTGCTCGGCGCGCTCGCCGCCGCGCGCGAGCTGCGCGGCGCGAGCGTGCGCACGGTTCCGCTCGCGCGGATAGCCGAATCGGTCGGCCCGGCAACGCGGCTCGTCGCGTGCTGCCATGTCGGCTGGATGAGCGGCTCGCTCGCCCCCGCCGACCTCGCCGACGTCGACGTTCCCGTTCTCTTCGACGGCGCCCAGGGGATCGGCGCGATCGGCGTCGACGTCGCCGCGCTGGGATGCGACGCGTACGCGGCCTCGGGGCAGAAGTGGCTCTGCGGGCCAGACGGCACGGGCTCGCTGTACGTGAGCCCGCGGCTGCGCGAGCAGATCGCAGTCAGCCGGCGCGGCTTCGGCAACCTCGCCGACCCCAACGCGGGGCTCGAGGCGCGGGTGCACGACGACGCCCGCCGGCTGGACACCTTCTCGCTCAATCGCGAGACGCTCGCCTGCGCGCTCGCCGCGTGCGGCGTGCTCGCCGACGCAGGCTGGGATGCCGTGCACGAGCGCGCGCTCGGGCTCGCCGCAACCCTCGTCGCCCGCCTGCGCGAGGCCGGGCGCGACGTCGCCCCGCGCGACCGCACGACGCTCGTCTCCTTCACGAGCGACGATCCGCCGGCCGAGCGCGCGCGCCTTGCCGAGCGGGGCGTCGTCGTGCGCAACATCCCCGGCCGCCCGTGGCTGCGCGCGTCGGTGGGCGCGTGGAACGACGCGGACGACCTCGGCCGCCTGCTCGCGGCGCTCGCGCCCGCATGAGCGGTAAGTCCAGCCGCGAGCCCTCGGCTCGCGCGGGCGTCGCCGAGCCGCTCGCGCACGCGACCGCCGCGCCCGCCGCGGCCGTCGGCGCCGGCGTGCGCGCGCTCGCGGGGCTCCGCGCACGGCTCACCAGACGCGAGCTGTTCGCCCCCCACCACCTCGCGCTCGCCGCGATCGTCGCCGGCGCCGCCGTCCTCGACGTCAACCGCCTCTCGCAGAACGGCTACGCAAACATCTTCTACGCAGCGGGCGTCAAGTCGATGCTGCGCTCGCTGCACAACTTCTTCTTCGTCTCCTTCGATCCCGCCGGGCTCGTCTCGATCGACAAGCCCCCGCTCGGGCTCTGGCTTCAGGCGGCGAGCGCGAAGGTCTTCGGCTTCACGCCTCTCGCGCTGCTCCTGCCCCAGGCGCTCGCCGCCGTCATCGCCGTCGCGCTGATGTACCGCATCCTCGCGCGCCGCAGCGGTCCCCTCGCCGCGCTCGTCGCCGCTCTCGCGCTCGCGGTCTTCCCGTCGTTCGTAGCCGTCTCGCGCGAGAACGGCGTCGACACGCTGATGATCCTGCTGATGATGCTCGCGGCCGACGCCGCGCTGCGCGCGATCGAAAGCGGGCGCCTGCGCTCGCTGTGCTGGTCCGCGGTGCTCGTCGGCCTCGCGTTCAACACCAAGGCACTCGCCGCGTACCTCGTCGTGCCCGGTCTCGCGCTCGCGTACGCCGTGTGCGCGCCCGCGGCGCCCGCGCGCCGCGCCCTCGCGCTGCTCGGCGCGGGTCTCGTGCTGGTCGCGGTCTCGCTCGCGTGGATTGCCGCAGTGGAACTCACTCCCGCCTCCTCGCGTCCATACGTCGGCGGCTCGACCGACAACACCGAGCTCGGGCTCACGTTGGAATACAACGGCTTCGGCCGTGTCGGCGGCCAGACCGGCGGGCCTGGGCGCATCCCCGCGGGCGCAGGCGCGCTGGCCAGCGCGCACGCGCGCGCGCCGGCCGCGCAACCGAAAACCCGCGTTCGCGTCGCACCGCCCGCGCCGGCAGCTGGAGGCGCCCCGCCCGCCGCCGTCCACCACAGCGGTCGTGCGGCGAAGCCGGTCGCCTTCGGCGGCTCGCCCGGTCCGCTGCGTCTCTTCGGCAAGGGCCTCGGCGATCAGGGCGCCTGGCTCGTCCCGTTCGCGCTTGTCGGCGTGCTCGCGTATGCGCTGCTGATCGCGCGCGAGGGGGCGCCCGAGGGCGTCGCGCGGCGCCGCGACCGCCGCCTCGCGGCGCTGCTCGTGATGGGCGGCTGGTTCCTGTGCGAGGCCGTCGTCCTGAGCGTCTCCAAGGGGATCGTCCACCCCTACTACATCTCCGCGCTCGCCCCCGGCTGCGCGGCGATGGTCGGTGTCGGCGCCGTCGCGCTCGCGCGCCTGGCCGCGCGCGCGCGCACACACTGGCGCGCACTGCTCGCGCCCGCCGCGCTGATCAGCGCGGCGCTCGTCGCTACGGCGGCAGCGCAGGTCGTGCTCATGCGCCGCGAGCACTACATGGTGTGGTTCGAGCCGATCCTCGTCGCCGGCGCGATGCTGCTCGCGTTCGCGATCGTCGCCGCACGCCGCTATGCGCTCGCCGGCGTCGCGGCGGCGGTGGGCCTGCTCCTGATCGTCCCGACCGGCTACGCCGCGAGCACTTGGCTTGCGCCCGTGGAGGGCACGTTTCCGGCCGCGGGGCCGACGCAGACCGCGGGCGTCGGCGGCGTCGGCGTCGTGGGCGCGGACCTCGAACGCGTGCGCACCCTGATCGCGTACGTGCGCACGCACCGCGCCGGCACGCGCTGGGCGATCTTCACCGACGCCTCCGTCACCGCCGCGCCGTTCTGGCTGCTCGGCTTGCCCTCGGGATCTCTCGCCGGCTACAGCGGCACCGACCCCGTGGTCGACGGCCGCGGGCTCGCGCGCCTGGTCGCGCGCGGGCAGGCGCGCTACGTGCTGCTCGGCGGCGAGTTCTCCACGCGCGGGGGCAACCGCGCGACCGCCGCCGTCCTCGTCGCCTGCGAACGGCTCCACCCGAGCGTCTGGGGGGGTCGGCCCGCGTATCTCCACGGCCTCGTCCTGTTCGACTGCGCGGGCCACGAAGCGGCGCTCGCGCGCGAATAGACGCGAGCGCCCGCTGCGCTCAGCCGACGAGCGACAGCGGCCGGCCGAACGCGCGCGCGAACAGCTCGGTCTCGCGCGCCGCCGCCCAGCGCGGCACGGCCGACTCTCCCTCGGAGATCAGCCGCAGCCCGAGGCCACGGCTTCCGTTCGACGTCGCCGCGCGCGCGGCGTCGCCGTCGCCGGCGGCGCCGTTCTTCGAAAGCTGCTCGAAGCGCGCGGCGCGCACGAGCTGGTCGCGCGAGCGCTCGAGATCCTCGGCGAGGCGCAGCAGCACGGCACAGCGATCGAGGCGCTCGGCGTCGCCTTCGCCGAACAGCGCCGCGAGCGGGCCCGGCGTGGGCATCCCCTTGCGGTGATAGCGCGCGGCCTGCGCGATGATCGCCACCTCGACCGGCTCGAACCCAGGGAGACCCGCGCTCAGGATCAGATAGCGCGAGTGCTTGTGGTGGTCGTCGTAGTCGATCGACATGCCGATGTCGTGCAGCATGCTCGCCGCCCACAGCAGCTCGCGCTCGCGTGGGTCGCCCGCGTGGACGCCCAGCCGCGCGAGCTCGTCGAACATGCTGAGGGCGAGCGCGGATACGTGGCGCGTGTGTGCGACGTCGACCTCGTAGCGGGCGGCGAGGTTGAGGACACTCGCGCGGCGCACGTCGTCGAACAGGGGCTCCGGCTCCGCGGCGAGCAGGCGCTCGAAGAACACTCCCTCGCGCAGCCCAGCCTCGGTCGCCTCGAACCCGTCGAAGCCCCCGGCGGCGAGCACCGACTGCACGACCACCGCCCCCGCGAGGATCAGGTCGGCGCGCGCGGGCTTGATCCCAGGGACGCTCGCGCGCTCTGAGGCGGGCAGCGCGGCTAGGGTCGCGACGAGCTCGTCGAGCAGCTCGCGCGTCACGAACATCCCCTGCACGCCGCCCGACGGCAGGCCCGCGGCGCGC
>DATBCA010000027.1:0-3048 GCA_036270715.1 Solirubrobacteraceae bacterium | reverse complement strand
ATGCCGTCGATCGCGCGGTTGCGCGCGGTCGTCACGAGCCAGCCCACCGGGTTGGCCGGCGTGCCTTCGCGCGGCCAGCGCTCCGCCGCGATCGCGAACGCCTCCGCAGCGGCTTCCTCGGCGAGCGCGAAGTCGCCGAGGAAGCCGATCAGCGAGGCGAGCACGCGGCCCCAGTGCTCGCGAAAGCTCTCCTCGATCAGTGCTACTGCTCCACGACCGGGCGCACCTCGACGCAGCCGTCCAGGCGCGCCGCGGGAACGCGCCCCGCGAGCTCGATCGCCTCGTCGAGGTTGTTCGCGTCGAACACGTAGTAGCCCCCGAACACCTCCTTCGTGTCCGCGAAAGGGCCGTCGGTCGTCAGCGTGCGTCCGTCCTGCACCCGCACCGTCGTCGCCGTCTCGACCGGCTGTAGCTGCGCACCTGCAGCGCAGCGCGAATCGTCTGAGAGCGCCATGTACTCAACGTGCGCCGCCCCCTGCTCCTGCTCCGAGAGCGCCTCCCACGTCCCTGGCTTCGTGTAGATCAACAGCGCGTACTTCATCGTTGGACCTCCTTGGAGAGTGGACTAATCATCTCCAAGACGAACGCGCGGCGCGTGAGGGGACAACGCGCGCGAAAAAGATCGCGTGGCGGCCGCTACCGCTCGTGCACGCGCACAACGTTCGAAGCGCCACGCGCGAACGGGTAGTCGGCCTCCGCTTCGCACAGCACGCGGAATTCGTACGTCGCCGGGCCCGGGAAGCGGAAGCGGTAGCCCGCGCGGAAGCGCCCGTGAGCGTCACTGCGCACGACCCTGAACTCGAGCCATCCGCCGCGCGCCGAGCGCGCCTCGAGGATCACCGGCTTGCCTCCCGCGGGCACGTGGCCGCCAAGCAGCCGCCCGCTGAAGCGGATCGTCCGCCCCGCGCTCACCGTGTGCGGAAAGACCTTGAGCGCGACAGGCGCGCGCACGCTCAAGCCGAGCTCATGCGTCGCGACGCTATCCGAGCTCGCGAGCGGGGAGCGGTACGCGAGACACAGCGCGCGCGAAGGACCGCCGCCGGGCACGCGCAAGCTGAAACGGCCGGCCCCGTCGGTGACGACGAGCGTCGCCGCCCCGGCGCTCGCGACGCCGAACACTTCGACGCTCGCTCCCGCGATCGGCGTGCCGTCCGCGTGCCTGAGCGAGCCCGCGATGACATGCGCCGGCGCGAAGCCGCTCGTGATCGTCGTGAGGCTCGTCCCGCGCCACGCCGCGCCGAGCACCGCGCCGCCGGGCGCGTCGCTCACCGTCGCACACGGCGCACCGTTAGCGACCACGACCATGCGGTCGAGCACAGGCGCCGAGTTGCCCGCGGCGTCGACGACGCTCGCCTGCACGCGGTGCGCGCCGTTGGAGAGCGAGGTTGTGTCGAGCGCAACCGATGAGCTCACCGTCGACGCGCACGGCTGCAGGTAGAGGAATGCCGCGCTGCCGTCCGTCGTGCCGCCGACATCGCGACAGCGTCCGCCGTTGGAGTCGAGCGGCGCGCGCTCGAGCAGCGTGCCATCGACGCTCACCAACGCCGTGTATACGCCCGCGCCCGCGTCGCTCGCCGTGAAGGTCAACTCGCTCGCCCCGCTCACCGTGGGCGCCGTCGCGAGCGCGCCGCCGACGTCCGCGACGGTCGGACCCGCTTCCTGTTCGAGCGTCACGTCGGCAGCGAACACGACCAGGAGCGCGGGGTACCCGTCCGTGAGCGGAGGCAACGCGCGCCCGGCGCAACCCAGGTCGCGCCCCGAGCAGTCCACATTCGCGCTGATGCCTTCGCCGAGGCTCGCGCGCGGCGCGCTCACGAGGTTCGCGCCGGCGAACGGGTCCGCCTGATCGCCGCGGCCCGTCGTGCACCCTTCGCTTGCCACGCATGCGTCGAATGCACTCGACCGGGTCAGCCCACCCAGCCACGTTTCGTAGGTCGTGTGCGTCGTAAAGCCGCCGTCGACGTCGCCCGCGCGCCACAACCTGGCGGCGGCCAGTCGCTCGCCCGGCGGCAGCGCGAAACGCCAGCCCGCCGCGTCGCCTTCGTTGGCGCCATATTCGCTTTCCACGAACGCCGCCAGCAGACCGCCCGAAGGTTGCGCGCACGTGTTTTCAGCTACCACCGTCTTGCCGTGCGCATACGCGCTCCATCCGTCCGCCGGCGCGAGTGCGCCCGCCGGGGTGCGGCAGGAGTAGACATGGTAAAAGCCCGCCGCGCGCGCGTTCGCCGGTGCGGCGACCGCGGCCGCCGCCGCCACTGCAACGCTCGCCCCGAACGCTCCCTTCCACGTTCGCAACGCCATCTCCGTTGTCGTCTCCTTGGGGGCCTCTTGCCCCCGTCGTGAATCCTTTCACGACCGCGCGCTTGGCGCAGGACACTCGCACCGGCAAGCCTGCGAGCGAGAACGTCAGGGCACCGCTTCGGCCCACTCGCGCGCGTGCGCGCAAAGCGAGCGCCAGCGATCCGGCGACGCGGACTCGAGCGGCGTCTGGACCGCGGCGCCGGCGGGGGTCAGAAACGCGTCGTATACGTTCGCGAAGCCTCCGTTTCCCGGAGCGAGGCTGAAGTGTCCGCGCGTTACCGCGAGCACGTGATGCCCCGCGCGCAGCGTGACGGCGAGCGGCCTGAGTGTGTTCGGGACGACCGAGTTGCCGCCGAGTTCCGCCGCGACCGACGCAAGCCGACGTCCGTCGATCGCCACGTCCACGAGAGGCATGATCTGTCCCTGCAACCACAGCTCCCAGCGCCCCCCGCTCGGCAGCGTGAACGGCAGCGTCACGCGTCCAGCTCCGCGCATGCTCACCCCCTGGCCCGCGTGCCCCCAGCCGCGAGGAAGCACGACGCCGGCGAATGACACGCGTACGAGCTGCGGCTCGTCGGTCCACACCAGTCGCGCGCGAGCTCGGACGGCCACGCGCGCGACCGCCGCGGCGCGCGCACACCGCTGTGCGGGCGGACCGGTCAGCTCCGCTACGGCCAGCGCCACCCGGGCGCGACGTCCGCGAGCCCAGACCTCGTAGTAGTCGCCGTGCCAGACCAGGTTGTACGC
>DATBCA010000026.1:0-1616 GCA_036270715.1 Solirubrobacteraceae bacterium | reverse complement strand
GACGCGACCGCGCGAGCGGCGAGCCCAGGTGGACCGCGACGTCGGTCGACCTCGTGTTCGGCTCGAACTCGCAGCTGCGGGCGCTGTCGGAGGTCTACGCGGCCGAGGACGCGAAAGAGAAGTTCGTGTTCGACTTCATCGCCGCCTGGGACAAGGTCATGAACCTCGACCGGTTCGACGTACGCTGACCTTGCCAGAACGACCCGCCAGCGGAATCTACCTCGCGCGGCATGGCCAGACGGCGTACAACCTCGAGGGCCGTTTCCAAGGTCAGCAGCCGATTCCGCTGGATCAGACGGGGCGCGCACAGGCGATGGACCTCGCCGAGCACGCGAGTACGTACGGCTTTCGCGCGCTGTGGTGCAGCCCGCTGCTGCGCGCGCGCGAAACCGCCGACGTCGTCGCGCAGCGCCTCGGCCTCGAGCCGAAGGAGGACGCTCGCCTGATGGAGACCGACGCCGGCGACTGGACCGACCGCACGTTCGAGGAGGTTCGCGCCGAAAACGCCGAGCTGTTCGACAAGTTCGTCGCCGGAGACGCGTCGTTCGCGTTTCCTGGCGGCGAGTCCTTCGCCCACCAGGAGGAGCGCGTCGAGGCCGCGCTCAAAGACGTCGAACGGGGCCCCCTGCCCGCGCTCGTCGTCTGCCACGGGATGGTCATACGCGCCGCGCTGTCCAGTCGTGCCGGCCATTGGGAGCCGCAGGCGCAGCGCGTGCCCAACGGCGCGCTCGTCCCGCTCGACGCGCCTCGCGAAATGCAGGTGCCGAGCGTCACGAGCGAGGTCACCGAGGCGAGCTAGCCGGTCCGAGCGCAAGGCGCGAAGCCTCAGCGCAGGATCACGCAGCCGGTGCTCGCGTGCGCGAACAGGACGTCCTCGTCGGCGGCGAGGTACAGGCGCCCGTCGGCGGTCGCCGTGCGCGAGCCGCTGTGCACGACCCGGCCCTCCGCGAGCACGAGCCCCTGACCCGCGCGCATCGAGCGCGTGTAGCGGACCTGGAGGTCCGCGGTCGTATAGCCGACGCCCGCGGGCAGCGTCGTGTGAACGGCACAGCCCATGCACGAGTCGAGGATCGTCGCCGCGATCCCCCCGTGCACCGACCCGATCGGGTTGTACATCCACTCCGCCGGCTCGAGCGCGAACAGCGCGCGCCCCGGCGAGACTTCGAGCAGGCTCATGCCGAGCAGCTGCGCGACCGGCGGCGGCGGGAGCGTCCCATCCGCGATCGCCTGGACGAACTCGAGCCCACCCAGGCCCTCGCCCGCGCGCAGGACGGCCGCGGGGTCCTCCCATCCGAACGTGCGTACGCGCGATGCCTGCAGAGTGCTCATGCCGACGCCTGCGCCGGCGCGGGAACCGGCGCCGCCTGGCGCGCGGAGGCGGGAAGCGCCGCGAGCGTGACGCCACCGCCGAGCGCCGCGATGACCGTGACGAGCCACGCCGAGTGGAAGTCCGCGACGGAATGCGCGCCCGCTCCGAGCACCGCGAC
Source organism: Solirubrobacteraceae bacterium (assembly GCA_036270715.1). Classification (GTDB taxonomy): domain Bacteria; phylum Actinomycetota; class Thermoleophilia; order Solirubrobacterales; family Solirubrobacteraceae; genus Palsa-744. Next base: position 129 of record DATBCA010000026.1, on the reverse strand, counting down.
CAGCACCGCGACGCCGAGCGCCGCGCCGATCTGCCGTCCCATAGTCAGCACCGCCGCGCCAGTCGCGAAGCGATCCGGCGCGAGCGAGGACGCGCCGGCTCCCGTCAGCGTGGGGATCACGAGCCCCAC
>DATBCA010000025.1:0-2440 GCA_036270715.1 Solirubrobacteraceae bacterium | reverse complement strand
CATCGAGGTTAGTGACGAGCGCCTGCAGCGGATGCTCCGGGTCGTACGACGGAGCAGGCACGGTCGCGAGCAGCGTGTCGACGAGCGGCTTCAGGTCGGGCGCGAGCTTGTCCGGCGCGAGCCCGGCCTGCCCCGCGCGCGCGTTCGCGTAGACGATCGGGAAGTCGATCTGCGACTCGTCGGCGTCGAGGTCGAGGAACAGCTCGTATGTGTCGTCCACCACTTCTTTGATGCGCGCGTCCGGTCGGTCCACCTTGTTGATCACCAGGATGACCGGGAGGCCGGCCTCGAGCGTCTTGCGCAGCACGAACCTGGTCTGCGGGAGCGGCCCCTCGCTGGCGTCGACCAGCAGGACCACGCCGTCCACCATCGACAGGCCGCGCTCCACCTCGCCGCCGAAGTCCGCGTGCCCGGGCGTGTCGACGATGTTGATCGTCAGGCCGCCGTGCCGGACAGCGGTGTTCTTGGCGAGGATCGTGATGCCCTTCTCGCGCTCCAGGTCGCTGGAATCCATGACGCGCTCGTTGATCTGCGCGTTGGCCCGGAACGCGCCGGACTGCCACAGCATCGCGTCCACCAGCGTCGTCTTGCCGTGGTCGACGTGCGCGACGATCGCGACGTTGCGAATGTCCTCTCTGGGGGTCGGCACGAGGCGTCAGGCTAGCGGCGCGCGCGCACGGCTCTAAGGCCGGTGCGGACGCCCAACTCGGCGAGCGCGCGCGGAAAGCGTTCGGCGTGCGCGATCGTCTCGGCGAGCGCGGACGCGAAGCGCTCCAGCTCGGACTCTTCGACGGTCAGCGCCGGCAGCGCCTTGATCGTGTTCATGCGGTGGCCGGCGACCTGGCAGAAGATGCGGTGCTCGTGAAACAACGGCACGGTCACGAGCTGCGCGAAGAGCCCCGCCTGGCGGCGCTCGACCGCATCCCACAGCGCGCGCGCGGCGCGCCCGCTTGGCGGGCCGAATTCGATCGCCCACATCAGGCCCGCGCCGCGCACGTCGGCGACGACCGCGTGGCGCTCGATCAGCGGGCGCGTCAGCTCGAGCAGCTTCTCGCCGAGGCGCTGTGAGCGCTCGATCAGCCCGTCTTCGTCGATCACGCGCAGCGTCGCCAGCGCCGCGGCCGCAGCGAGGTCGTTGCCGCCGAACGTCGAGCCGTGACGCACGGCGCGCTCCATCCCGTCGAACACGCGGTCGAACGCGGCGCGCGCAACGAGCGTCGCACCGATCGGTACAAAGCCGCCGGACAGCGCCTTCGCGACGCAGATCATGTCCGGTTGCAGGTCCCAGTGCTCGAGCGCCAGAAAGCGACCCGTGCGGGCGATGCCCGTCTGCACCTCGTCGCAGATGAACAGCGTGTCGGCCGCGCGGCAAAGCTCGACGGCCTCGCGCAGGTAGCCCTCCGGCGGAAGGTTCACGCCCTTGCCCTGGATCGGCTCAACGATGAAGGCGGCCACGTCGCCGCGCTCGAGCTGCGAGCGCAAAGCATCGAGATCGCCGAACGGAACCGCATCGAAGCCCGCGAGGAGCGGGCCGAATCCGGCACGGAACTCCTCGTTGCCGTTCACCGACAACGAGCCCAGCGTGAGACCGTGAAACGCGTGCTCGGCGTAGATGACGCGCGGCCTGCCGGTCGCCGCCCGCGCTATCTTGATCGCCGCCTCGACGGCCTCGGTGCCGCTGTTCGCCGGCACCATCGCGCCGACGCTCGCGGGCGAGCGCGCGATCAGCTGCTCTGCGAGCACGCCGTTGAGCAGCGTCACGCCGAGCTGCGGCAGGTTCCCCGTGCGCGCCGCGAGCACCTCCTCGATCGCCGCGATCACCTCGGGACGGTTGCGCCCGAGCGCGAACACGCCGTATCCACCGAACAGGTCCAGATAACGCTCGCCGGCGGAGTCGATCAGGCTCGCCCCCTCGCCCCCGGACCACACCTTGTCGAATCCGAGCGTGCGCAGGATCCTCCCCATCTGGGGATTCAGATAGCGGTCGTTGAGCGCCATCTCCTCGCCGCTGCGCTGCTCGAGGATCGCCGCGATCCGCGGCGGTGTGCTCGGCGTCGGGCGCCTCATGAGCTAAGCCTACGCGGCGCTCGTAACGCCTTGGCTACACGTGCGCGTGGAATTCTGCGACGATTCGCCCTCGATAGGACGGCATCCCAGGGGTGAGGTGATTGTCCGAAGTTCGCAAACCCCCTTTCGAGGGGCCTTTCACGCGTCGCGCGCTGCTGCGGCGCGGCGGCACGCTAGGCGCCCTAGAAGTCCAGCCGATGGGCTACTGGACCGAGCAGGTGCTGCCGTTCGCCTATTCGATCGCGCGCTCGTTCACGCTCGCCAACGGCTGGTTCGGCTCGGCGCCGTGCCAGACCTACCCCAACCGGCGCTTCCTGATGGCTGGCACCGCCTACGGGAACATCGCGACGACCACCGAAAGCCTCAAAGACCC
>DATBCA010000024.1:0-2013 GCA_036270715.1 Solirubrobacteraceae bacterium | reverse complement strand
CATGGCCATGGCCTCCGTGATCTCCCGAACCTCTTCGACGACGGTCGTGAGATCGAACGGCGCGTGCGCGAGCGCGAGCTGGCGGTTCTCGCCGCGCGCAATCAGCAGCAGCTCTTCGACGAGCTTGGTGGTGCGGTCGAGCTCTCGCTCCATGGCGGCGAGTGCATCGCGCGTCTCGGCCTCCGTGCGGCCGTCGTCGGATGCCCATTGCACCTGCGCACGCAGGTGCGTAAGCGGCGTGCGGAGCTCGTGACTCGCGTCGGCGGTGAACGACTGTAGTGCGCGATGGGCGCGGTCGACGCGCTCGAGCATGCGATTGATGCTTTGCGCGAGCTCGGTCACTTCTGCCTGTCCGGTAGGGCTCGTCAACCGCGTGCCGAGCTCCGACGGGCCGATCGCGCGCGTCTCGCTGGTGGCCCGATCCAGGGGCTGCAGCGCAGCGTCGACCGCTTGCCGAGCGCCACGCGCGGATGCCAGCGCGGCGAGCGGCAGGAGCAGCCCGGCAGCCGCGGCCAGGACGCCGAGCGGGAGAAGATAAGAATCCCGGCTCGCAACCACATAAAGATCGAATTCGCCCATCGACCGATGCAGGACGCGGTAGCGCCAACGCGCGCGCTCGGTGATGGCGGAGACGAGCGCCGCCCGCGCCTGCTCGGGAGACGATTCGGGCAGGCCCTCGAGACGCCGCGCCGGCATGCCTGGCGAGAGATAGTACACCTGCGGCATACCCCCGGCATTCGTCGTGGTGCGCGTGATCACGACCTGGCCTCCCATGCCGACCAGCTGATCGGCGAGGGCGGAGGGCATGACGCTCCCGGGGGCGCTGGTGGAATCGCGATAAGCCCCGAGCAACGATTGAATGACGTCGGCCGAGTGTTCGAGCGAGCGGCGCAGCGCCATCTCGGCCGCGGTCGCGAACACGACGATGACGACGAGGGCGTAACCGGCGAGCGTGATCCACGCAATCCGCCGGAAGCGCCGCATGAGTACGTCACTCAGGCGGCGCTCAGGCATCGCGCTCTCCTCCACCCTCGGCCTCGAGCCGATAGCCCACGCCGCGCACCGTCTTGATCGGCACGGTGCGTCCGCCGAAGCTCAGCTTCTTGCGCAAGTAGTTGACGTACACGTCCACGACATTCGTCTCCGGGTCGAACTTGTAATTCCACACCGCCTCGGCGATCCGTGAGCGCGAGACCGTGCGCCCCACGTTGCGCATCAGGAACTCCAGCAACGTGAACTCGCGCGGCGACAAATCGACGACGCGCTCGGCCTGCGTGACACGGCGACTCAGCGGATCGAGGATCACGTCACCCACGCGCACCGTCGCGTCTTTGTGGCGCAGCTCGGCGCGACGAATGAGTGCATGCACGCGCGCGAGCAGCTCGGGCAGATCGAACGGCTTCGTGACGTAGTCGTCGGCGCCGCCCTCCAGCCCACGCACGCGCGACTCGAGCTCGTCCTTCGCCGTCAGCAGCAGTACCGGTGTCGAGACGCCGCGTTTGCGCAGCTCCGCGACGACACTGAAGCCGTCGCGCCCCGGCAGCATGACGTCGAGTACGACGCAGCTGAAACTGCCGCCGAGGGCGCGTTCCAACGCGCGATCGCCGGAATCGGTTTCGGTGACGCCGTATCCCTCTTCGCGAAACGCCTTGCTGAGAAAGCGCCGCAGGTCGCGATCGTCTTCGACAAGAAGGATTTGCACGAGGCTAACCTACGGGCGGCGCGCGCCGCGGGGCAATGTGAGTATCATGAGAAAGCTCTAAGAAACGCCCGCGCCACTTCCCTGGGCACAGTCGCCCTGACACATTGATCCCATGAACCTCGCACTCTTACTCGCGCTACGCCTCGTCGCCCCCGTCGACACCGCCACGTTTGCCGGCGGCTGCTTCTGGACGATGGAGCACGCGTACGACGATTTGCCCGGAGTCGTCTCAGCGACGTCCGGATTCATGGGCGGCGCCACCAAGAACCCGACGTACATGCAGGTCGTAGAGGAGAATACGGGCCACCTCG
>DATBCA010000023.1:0-1526 GCA_036270715.1 Solirubrobacteraceae bacterium | reverse complement strand
CTTGTAGTCCTGCCCTTCGCTCACGAACCGCTCGCGCGCCCGCGCCACCGGGACGTCCTCGCGCACGAACGGCTCCGCCGCCTTGACGTGCGCGCGCATGCGCTCTTCGATGCGCTCGAAGTCCGCTTCCGTGACCGTCGTGCCTGCGGGGAACTCGAAGTCGTAGTAGAAGCCGTCCGCGATCGGCGGTCCGATCGAGATCTTGACGCCGTCGTAGAGATCGAGCACCGCCGTCGCGAGCACGTGTGCGGCGTCGTGGCGGATGAGCTCGAGCGCGCGCTCGCCGCTCTTCGCCGTCAGCACCGCGATCCGCGCCCCGTCGGGGAGCTCGCGCGCGAGGTCGATCACCTCGCCGGGCTTGCCGTCGGCGCCGCGCAGCTCGATCGCGAGCGCCGCGCGCGCGAGACCCGAGCCGATCGCGGCCGCGGCGTCCGCGCCCGTGGCGCCGTCCGGCAACTCGAGCGCGTTCCCGTCGGGGAGCGTGACGGTGAGCATCTGAAGGTGTGAGGCTATCCGCAGCCAGCCGTGCCGGCCGATCTTCGATCGGTCACCGAGCGCTCATTTCGCGCACGGCGGGCGGGGCAATCAGGAGCTCCGGCCCCTCGTTGTCAGGGTCGGGCTTGTTGAGGAGCGGGTTCGCAGGGTGCGCCGAGAGGCGGCCTTCGGGCAGCGCTCCGCATAGCTCGAGCGCCTCCGCTGCGCCGAGGCGCTCGTCGAGCCACGCGCGCTGCGCGTCGCGGTCGGCGAGGATCACCGGCATGCGGTCGTGGATCGCGGCTGCGACCCGGTTGGGCGCTGAGTCGCACGTGAGCAGCGCGACGCTCGCGACCCACTCGCCCTGGACCTTCGCCGGGGTCCACACGGCGGCAAACGCGAACGGGATGCCGCCGTCGACGAGGAAGTGAAACGGCTGGCGCACGACCTCGCCCGGGCGCGCCGAGCGGCGCTCTGGTTTGAGCCACTCGAAGTAGCCGTCGGCGATCTGCAGCGCGCGGCGTGAGGCGCGCGGAATCAGGTTGCGGTACGCGGGCGCCGTCGTGACCGTCTCGAGGCGCGCGTTGATCATCTTGTGCGACGTCTTCAATGTGTCGGCCCACGTCGGAACGAGGCCCCAGCGCAGAAGCCGAGCCTGCGCCTCTCCCTTGGGAGCGACGATCGCGAGAACCTCTTCGGTCGGCGCGATGTTGAAGCGCCCGGTGCCCGCGGGTGAGGTTATGGGCACCTCGAAGCGCGCGTTCAGTTCTTCGACGCCCGCGGTGTTGGTGTAGCGACCGCACACGAAGCTGAGCATAGGCGGCTGGCACCCGAGATCGCGCGGCCTGACAGCGAAGATGGAAGGGGGCCCCGCCGGAGCGGGGCCCGTTGGGGTCGCGCTCCGAGGTACTTGCGCGGTCCGCCGTTTAGCGGACGCGGGAAACGGGAAACATTTTTGTGATCTGTTCCAAATCCGGGAGGAGTAGGGATGAGGCAATCCGGGTGGCAGGGCGGTCGCGAGGTAGGCGCGCGGCCTGCGACGAGCGACGGCT
>DATBCA010000022.1:0-2099 GCA_036270715.1 Solirubrobacteraceae bacterium | reverse complement strand
GCGGCTATGGCGTGGCAAACGCCACCGTCGCGACCGTTCTCGCCGAAGGGATCGCCCGCGCGCGCGCCGGCGAGCAGGTGAGTACGCAGGCGTGCGCAGCGGGATAGCTCCGCGCGCCGCGCCCAGCGGCGGGGCCCCGGTCAGGTGGCCGGCCTCCAAACGCGCGCGGGGCCAGCCGCTACCCTGACCGCGATGTCAAAGACGCTCGTTATCGCCGAGAAGCCCTCCGTGGGGCGTGATCTAGCGCGCGTGCTCGAGGGGCCGTTCGAAAAACAGGAGGGCTACCTCGAGGGCCCACAGCACCTGATCACATGGGCGGTCGGGCACCTCGTGCAGCTCGCCGAACCCGATGAGTACGACCCGAAGTTCAAGCGCTGGCGGATGGATGACCTGCCGATCGTGCCCGAGCACTTCAAGCTCGTCGTGCGCGACGAGCGCTCGCGCAAGCAGATGACCGTCGTCAGCCGCCAGCTCGCGCGCGAGGACATCGAGGAGGTCGTCAACGCGTGCGACGCCGGTCGCGAGGGCGAGCTGATCTTCGCCTACCTGTACGAGAAGGCGAAGGGCAAGAAGCCCGTGCGGCGGCTGTGGCTGAACTCGATGACGAGCGCCGCGATGCGGGGCGCGTTCGCCTCGCTGCGCCCGGCGAGCGAGTTCGAGCTGCTCGAGCAGGCCGCGCGATCGCGCTCGGAGGCTGACTGGATCGTCGGGATGAACGCCACGCGCGCCGCGACGATCCGGCTGCGGAGCTCGTTCGACGGCGCGGTCTCGCTCGGCCGCGTACAGACGCCCACGCTCGCGATCGTCGCGCGCCGCGAGGAGGAGATCAGGGCCTTCAAGCCGGAGCCCTACTGGCTCGTGGATGCGATGTTCGCCGCGGATGCCGAGCGCACCTACCGCGGGCGCTATCACGCCGGCTCCAAGCCGCGCATCGCCTCCGCTGCGGAGGCGGAAGCGATCGTCGCGGCGATCCAGGGCGGTGGCGAAGCGGGCGTCAACGGCGCCGGCACCCTCGCCGGCGGCACGATCACCAAGCTCGAGAAGAAAGAGCAGCGCGATAAACCGCCGCTGCTCTACGACCTGACGACGCTCCAGCGGGAGGCGAACAACCGCTTCGGCTTCTCCGCCAGGCGCACCCTCGCCGCCGCCCAGCGCTGCTACGAGGAGCACAAGGCGCTCACGTATCCGCGCACCAGCTCGCGCTACCTGCCGAGCGACATGGTCGCCGAGATCAAGCCGATCGCCGAGCTCGTCGGCGCGCGCCCCGAGTACGCGAAGGCCGCCGAATACGTCACGAGCCTCGACCTGCTTCCGATCGCGCGCGTGGTCGACGACGAGAAGGTCTCCGACCACCACGCGATCATCCCCACGCGCAGCGAGCACGCGCTCGAGAAGATGAGCCCCGACGACCTGCGCATCTTCGACCTCGTCGCGCGGCGCTTCCTCGCGGTCTTCCACCCCGAGGCGGTGTTCGAGAACACGCGCGTGGAGACGACGGTCGCGGTCGCCGACGCCGAGTACGTGTTCCGCACCCGCGGGAAGGTCCTGCTCGTGCCAGGCTGGCGCGGGGTGTACGACGAGGTGGCCACGGATGAGCGAACGAGATCCGACGAGGACGAGGTCGCCGACGAGGAGCTTCCGCGGCTGTCCGACGGCGAGCAAGTGGACACGCTCGAGATCGGGTCCGTGCGCAAGGAAACCAAGCCCCCGCGCCGCTACTCGGACGCCTCGCTGCTAGGTGCGATGGAGACGGCAGGCAAGCTCGTCGACGACGACGAGCTGCGCGAGGCGATGAAGGTTTCCGGGATCGGCACCCCGGCGACGCGCGCTGCGATCATCGAGCGGCTGATCACCGTCGGGTACATCGAGCGCGACGGCCGTTCGCTCGTCGCGACCGAGAAGGGGCTCAACGTCATTCGCCTGCTCAACCACCACGCGCTCACCTCGCCCGGGCTCACGGGCAGCTGGGAGCACCGGCTCGGGCGCATCGAGCGCGGCGAGGAGTCGCGCAAGGACTTCATGCGCGACATCGCCGGCTTCGCCACGGAGACCGTCAAGGAGCTCGACACCACGCTCAAGGACGTGCGCATCCCGCGCGC
>DATBCA010000021.1:0-5431 GCA_036270715.1 Solirubrobacteraceae bacterium | reverse complement strand
GGGCGTCGCGAACGCCTCGAGCGGGCCGACGCGCACCCCGTCGGCGAGCATCACCTCCGCGCCGCCGCGGCCGGCGGCGAGCGGGGCGGGGTGGCGCTCGCGCAGCGCGGCGACCGCGCCCGCGTGATCGCCGTGGTCGTGCGTGAGTACGACGGCCCCGAGCCCGCCGCGTGCGTCGATCGCCGCGCTCACGCGCTCGACGTGCGCCTCGAGCGGCGGGCCGGGGTCGATCACGTACGCGGGCTCGCGCCCGACGACGTATGTGTTGGTGCCCGAGAGCGTCAGCGGGCTCGGGTTCTCCGCGCGCACGCGCACGATGTCGTGGCTGCGCAGCAGCTCGAGCTCGCCGTTCGTTTGCGGCGCAGAGGCACGCGGCCCGGTCACGCGCGCGGCCCTACGCGAGGCTCGCCATCACGTGCTTGACGACCGTGTAGTCCTCGAGCGAGTAGACGCTGAGGTCCTTGCCGTAGCCGGACTCCTTGAAGCCGCCGTGCGGCATCTCTGAGACGAGCGGGATGTGGTCGTTGATCCACACGCAGCCGAAGCGCAGCGCGCGCGACACGCGCAGCGCGCGTCCGACGTCGCGCGTCCACACCGAGCTCGCAAGCCCGTAGCGCGTCGAGTTCGCCCACGCGATCGCCTGCTCCTCGTCGCTGAACCGCTGGACCGTGATCACGGGCCCGAAGATCTCGCGCTGGATCATCTCGTCGTCCTGCTCGAGGCCGGCGACCACGGTCGGTTCCAGGTAGAACCCCGGCCGGTCCGGCTCGCCTCCGCCGGTCACGATCTCGGCGCGCTCGGGCCTGCGCTCCAGGAAGCCCTCGACGCGGTCGAGCTGGCGCTTGGAGTTCACCGGGCCGAGCGTCGTGTCGGGTGAGAGCGTGTCGCCGATCACGAGGCCCCGCGCCTGCTCGGCGAGCCCCGAGACGACGTCGTCGTACACGCGCTCGGCGGCGAGCACGCGCGTGGCCGCGGTGCAGTCCTGGCCGGCGTTGTAGTAGCCGGTGCCGGCGATCGTTTCCATCGCGCTCTCCATGCTCACGTCGTCGAACACGATCACCGGCGCCTTGCCGCCGAGCTCGAGGTGCACGCGCTTGAGCGTGTCGGCGGCGACGCGCGCGATGTGCTTGCCGGTGTCGACGGAGCCGGTCAGCCCGACCATGTCGACGTCGGGGTGCGAGATCAGCGCCTCGCCCGTCGGCTCGCCACGCCCGCTGACGATGTTGAGCACGCCCTTCGGGAGGACGTCGGCGGCGAGCTCCGCGAAGCGCACGGTCGTGACCGGCGTCGTCTCCGCCGGCTTCAGCACGACGGTGTTGCCCGCCGCGAGCGCCGGGCCGAATTTCCAGATCGCCATCATCAGCGGGTAGTTCCACGGGGTGACCTGGCCGATCACGCCGACCGGCTCGCGCCGCGTGTAGGAGGTGTAGCCCTCCATGTACTCGCCCGCCGCGCGTCCCTCGAGGCAGCGCGCGGCGCCGGCGAAGAAGCGCAGGTTGTCGGCCATCGCCGGGATCTCGTCGCTCTCCACGCTGGCGATCGGCTTGCCCGCGTTCAGCGCCTCGAGGCGCGCGAGCTCCTCGCCGTGCTCTTCGACGACGTCGGCGAGCTTGAGCAGCAGCTGCGCGCGTTCCGCGGGAGTCGAGCGCGAGTAGGTCTCGAACGCGGCGCGCGCCGCCGTGACCGCGCGGTCCACGTCTTCCGGGGTCGAGTTGGCGGCCCGCGCGATCTCCTCGCCGGTCGCGGGATTGAGGATCGGCTCGGTCTCGCCGTCGGAAGCGAGCGACTCGCCGTCGATGAAGTTGCGCAGCGTGCCGAGCGTGCTGGTCATGATTGGTCTCCTACTGGGTGGGGGTCCTCGGCGCCGAGCGCCTCCGCGACCGCGGGGTGAATGATCCTGCCTTCGGCGACGTTGAGGCCGAGGCGAAGTCCGGGATCGCTCTCGAGCGCCGCCTCGACGCCGTAGGTGGCGAGCTGGATCACGTACGGGAGAGTCGCGTTCGTGAGCGCGAATGTCGAGGTGATGGGAACCGCGCCCGGCATGTTCGTGACGCAGTAGTGGGTGATCGAATCGACCTCGTAGGTTGGGTTCGAGTGCGTCGTCGGCCGCGAGGTCTCGAAGCAGCCGCCCTGGTCGATCGAGACGTCCACCAGCACCGCGTGTGGGCGCATCAGCTTCAACTGCGCGCGCGTCACGACGTGCGGCGCGCGCCCGCCGTGCACGAGCACCGCGCCGATCACGAGGTCGGCGAGTGGCAGCATCTCCTCGATCGCGAGCGTCGAGGAGTAGACCGTCGACGCTCGCCCCGCGAACGCGACTTCGAGCTCGCGCAAACGGTCGATCGACTTGTCGAATACGAACACGTCGGCCTGCATCCCGATCGCGATGACCGCGGCGTTCATGCCGACGACGCCGCCGCCGATCACGAGCACGGTCGCCGCCGCGACGCCGGGAACGCCACCGAGCAGGATGCCGCGCCCGCCCAACGGCTTCTCGAGCATGAACGCGCCGGCCTGCGTTGCGATCTTCCCCGCGACCTCGCTCATCGGCGCCAGCAGCGGCAGGTGGCCGGCGGCATCCTCGACGGTCTCATACGCGATGCACGTCGCCCCCGAGCGCTGGAGCGCCCTCGTGAGCTCGGGCTCGGCAGCCAGGTGCAGGTAGGTGAAGAGCGTCTGTCCCTCACGCAGCATCGCCACCTCGGGCAGCTGTGGCTCCTTGACCTTCAGGACGAGCTCCGCCTCCGCGAACACGCTCTCGGCGTCGGGCACCATGCGCGCGCCCTGCGCGAGGAACTGCACATCGGGCATCGCCGAGCCCTCGCCCGCGCCCGCCTGCACGAGCACCTCGTGGCCGCGCGCCGTCAGCTCGCGCACGCCCGCGGGCGTGATCGCGACGCGGTACTCGTCGGGCTTGATCTCCGTCGGGACGCCGATCTTCATCGCGTGAGCTCGCGTCCGCGCAGCGCGAGCCAGAACTCGATGCGGTCGCGCGCGCTCTGCAGGTCGCGGCCGGTCAGCTCTTCGACGCGGCGCATCCGGTAGCGCAGCGTGTGGCGGTGGCAGAAGAGCGCCGCGGACGCGCGCTCCCAATGCCCGTTGTGCTCGATGAACGTGTCGAGCGAGCGCACGAGCTCGCCCCCGTAGTCCCCCTCCGCCTCCTCGATCGGCCCGAGGACGCCGCGACAGTACGTCAGCAGGGCGTCGTCGTCCTGAAGCGAGAGCAGCAGCTGGAAGGCGCCGAGATCCTCATAGGTCGCGACCTCGGGAGCGCGGCCGTTGGCGAGGCGCGCCGCCTCGAGCGCGCAGCGCGCCTCGTGAAAGCTCGCGCGCAGGGCGTGCGGCGCAGCCGAGCGGCTGGCGCCAGCGCGCACGTCTCCGAAGCGAGCGGCGAGCTCCGAGCGAACCGTGCGCGCGAGCTCGACGGGATCCCCGCCGCCGGGGTCGATCACGCCGCACAGAAGACCGCCGCGAAGCGCCACGAGTCCGCGCGCGCGCTCGCGCTCGAGGATCCGTTCGAGCTGCGCCGCCGCCGCCGTCGGGTCCTCGAGCGCGAACGCGATCACCGCGACCTGCTCGCCGATGCCGAACGGACGCAGCCGCGCCTGCACCTCGTCGGGGTAGAGGTGGCCCGTCAGCACCTCGGCGAGCACGTCGCCGGCCATGTTGCGCTGGAGCATCTCGTAGCGCTCGTTGACGAGCTCGGCGAAGACACGCTCGGTGATCGCGATGAATGGCAGCTCGTACGGCACCTCGAACAGCGGGAACGCGCGCTTGCGCGCGGCCATCACGAGCGCGGCCGGCAGGCGCTTGTAGCCGAAGCCCGTGCCGAAGCCCAGCCCCGCGATGCGGTGGTCGGCGAGCCGCTCGATCAGCTCGCGCTGCGCCTTCGCGCCCTCGAGCTGCACGCCCGTCGTCAGCAGCAGCTCCCCTCCGCGCAGCCACGGCGTCGGGTCGAGCAGCTCCGTCGAGTGCACCCAGCGCAGGGGCGCCACCGCGGATTCCTCCCCGCTTACGAGCTCGAGCCCGAGCTCGGAGACTAGGCCGGCGACAGTGAGCTCCATTGACCGACGCGCTCGGAAGCCTCGCTGAGGACCGGGCGCAGCACCGCCTCGATCTCTTCGAACTGCTCCTGCTCCGCGATCAGCGGCGGCGACAGCTGCACGATCGGGTCGCCGCGATCGTCCGTGCGGCAGATGAGCCCGCGCTCGTAGAGCGCACCCGAGAGGAAGCCGCGCAGCAGCTCCTCGGATTCCTCGGCGCTGAACGTCTGCTTCGTGTCCTGGTCCTTGACGAGCTCGATCGCCTGGAAGTAGCCCGCGCCGCGCACGTCGCCGACGATCGGGATGTCCCGCAGCGACTCCAACATCCCGCGCAGGCGCCCCTCGTTCTCGAGCACGTGCTCGTTCAGCCCCTCATCCTCGATCACCTCGATGTTCGCGTGGGCGACCGCGCACGCGACGGGGTGCCCGCCGAAGGTGAAGCCGTGGTTGAAGATCGCCTTGTCGTGCAGGAACGGCTCGGCGATGTGATCGCCCGCGATCACCGCGCCCATCGGCACGTACGCGGAGGTGATGCCCTTGGCGGTCGTGATCATGTCCGGCTGGTAGCCGTAGCGCGTGCAACCGAACCACTGCCCGAGACGGCCCCAGGAGCAGATCACCTCGTCGGAGATCAGCAGCACGCCGTGGCGGTCGCAGATCTCGCGCACGCGCTGGAAGTAGCCGTCCTGCGGGACGAAGCAGCCGCCGCCGTTCTGCACCGGCTCGAGGATCACCGCGGCGACGGTCGCCGGGCCCTCGAACGCGATCACCTCCTCGATCGCGTCCGCCGTCCACAGCGGGTCGCGGTCGTCGCTCCAGCGGTAGGAGTTGGTGTTCGGGACGTGGCGCCCGCCGGGCGTTAGCGGCTCGAACGGCTCGCGCAGCGGCGGCAGCCCGGTCGCGGTGAGCGCGCCCATCGAGGTGCCGTGGTAGGCGAGGTGGCGCGAGATGATCTTGTGGCGCCTGGGCTCGCCGCGCGCGGCGTGGTAGGCCTTCGCGAGCTTCCACGCCGACTCGACCGCCTCCGAGCCGCCCGAGGTGAAGAACACGCGGTTGAGGTTTCCCGGCGCCAGCTCGGCGATGCGCGCCGCCAGTTCGATCGCGGGCGGGTGCGCGTAGCTCCAGTTGGTGTAGAAGCCCAGCTCCCTCGCCTGTTCGGCCGCAGCGCGCGCGAGCTCGATGCGGCCGTGGCCGATGTTCACGCAGTACAGCGCCGAAAGCCCGTCGAGGTAGCGCTTGCCGTGCTCGTCGTATACGTAGCACCCCTCGCCGCGCGCGATGATCGGGACCTCGTGCGAGGCATACGCGCCCATGCGCGTGAAGTGCATCCAAAGGTGGCGCTTGGCCTGGTCCTGAAGCTCAGTGGACATCAGTAATACCCCAATCTC
>DATBCA010000020.1:0-2172 GCA_036270715.1 Solirubrobacteraceae bacterium | reverse complement strand
CGTGCTCGCCGGCACCCGGCCCGATATCCACGAGATGGTCGGCCGCGCGCATCGTCTGCTCGTCGTGCTCGACGACGATCACCGTGTTTCCGAGGTCGCGCAGCCTCATGAGCGTCGCGATCAGCTTCGCGTTGTCGCGCTGGTGCAGCCCGATCGAGGGCTCGTCGAGGATGTACAGCACGCCCACGAGCGAAGAGCCGATCTGGGTCGCGAGCCGGATCCGCTGCGCCTCGCCGCCGGACAGGGTCGCCGCCGCGCGGTCCATCGAGAGGTACCCGATGCCGACGTTCTCGAGGAACCGCAGGCGCTCGGAGATCTCGCGCAGGATCAGCCGCGCGACGTGGCGGTCGGTGTCCGACAGCTCGACGTGCTCGAGCCACTCGAGCGCGCGCCGCGCCGACAGCGCGGTGAAGTCCTCGATCCGCGTCCCGCCGACGAGCACCGCGCGCGACTCCGCGCGCAGGCGCGCGCCGCCGCACTCCGGACACGGGCGCAGCGACATGAATTCCTCGATCTTCGCGCGCGAGAAGTCGGACTCCGTCTCGCGGTAGCGGCGCGCGAGGTTGTTGATGATGCCCTCGAAGCGCGTCTCGTAGGTGCGCCGCCGCCCGTAGCGGTTGCGGTAGGTGATCTGCACGGGCTCACCACCGGTGCCCTCGAGGAACAGCCGGCGGTGCTCCTCGGGCAGCTCGCACCACGGGCGGTCGAGGTCGACGCCGTACGTGTTGGCGATCGCCTCGGTGACCTGGTCGTAGTAGGAGGACGTGCTGCCGGCCCACGGAGCGAGCGCGCCCTCGCCGATCGAGAGCGTCGGGTCGGGGACGACGAGTTCGGGGTCGATCTCCATCTGCGAGCCGAGCCCGGTGCAGTGATCGCAGGCGCCGTGGGGCGAGTTGAAGGAGAAGATCCGCGGCTCGAGCTCGACGAGCGAGGGGCCGTGCTCGGCGCACGCGAAGCGCTCGGAGAACGTGAACGTGGTCCCGGGCGGGGGCGCGGCGCCCGGCACGATCTGCACCGCGGCCGCGCGCGCGCCCTTGGCGCCCGTGGCGTGCGGGGCGTCCGGCGCGGGGGCGTCTTCCTGCAGGGAGCCGACGATCTCGATCTCGACGAGCCCCTCGGCGAGCGAGACGGCCGTCTCGATCGAGTCGGCGAGGCGCTTGCGCACGTCGTCGCGCATCACGAGACGGTCGACGACGACGGCGACGTCGTGCTTGTAGCGCTTGTCGAGGTCGATCGACTCCTCGAGCATGCGCACGCGGCCGTCGACCTTCACGCGCGCGAAGCCGTCGCCGCGCAGCTCGTCGAGCAGCTTCCCGTACTCGCCCTTGCGCCCGCGGACGATCGGCGCGAGCACCATGAAGCGCGTGCGTGGCGCGAGCTCCATCACCTGGTCGATGATCTGCTCGACGGACTGGCCGACGATCGGCCGACCGCAGGTCGGGCAGTGCGGCTTGCCCACGCGCGCCCACAGCAGGCGCAGGTAGTCGTATATCTCGGTGACCGTGCCGACGGTGGAGCGCGGGTTGCGCGAGGTCGTCTTCTGGTCGATCGAGATCGCCGGCGAGAGCCCCTCGATCGAGTCCACGTCGGGCTTGTCCATCTGCCCGAGGAACTGGCGTGCGTACGCGGACAGGGACTCGACGTAACGTCGCTGCCCCTCGGCGTAGATGGTGTCGAAGGCGAGCGAGCTCTTGCCGGACCCGGACAGTCCGGTGATCACGACGAGCGCGTCGCGGGGAAGGGTGAGGGAGATGTCTCTGAGGTTGTGCTCGCGCGCCCCAGAGACGACTATCTGCTCGCCGGCGGCCATCTCGAGGGCATTCTAGGACCCCGAACAGATGTTCGCCTGCGAGGTGGAAGCGGCGGTCGCGGGGCGAGCTCGCGCGCCGCTCACGCTTCGATCGCCGCGTAGACCTCGTCGACGAGCTTGAGCGGGTCCGCGAGCTTGAAGTTCTCCGCGAGGTAGCGCTCGGTGTCGGCGCGCGACTCGCCGCCGAGCGCCATGTTCAGCGCGACCAGCCGCGCGCTGTCGGCGTCGCCCTCCTCACCCCCGTTCCCGGACGGCGCGAGCGGTGACGGGCTGACGACATCGGGCTCGCTCTCGACCGCCTCGGGACTCTGTGAGGGGACGGCGGGCGCGGCGGCGCCCGCCGTGATGGGACGGTCGGGTGC
>DATBCA010000019.1:0-6769 GCA_036270715.1 Solirubrobacteraceae bacterium | reverse complement strand
CATCGCGCGCGACGCGCGCCCCAAGGTGCTGCTCGCCGGGTGGTCGGCGTATCCGCGCATCCTCGATTTCGCGCGCTTCCGCGAGATCTCCGACGAGGTCGGCGCGCGGCTGATGGTCGACATGGCGCACTTCGCCGGGCTCGTCGCCGCCGGCCTTCACCCCAACCCGCTGGAGTTCGGCGCGGACGTCGTCACCACGACCACGCACAAGACACTCGGGGGACCGCGCGCGGGCGTGATCCTGTGCAAGGAGGAGCTCGCCAAAAGGATCGACTCCGCCGTCTTCCCCGGCCAGCAGGGCGGCCCGCTGCAGCACGTGATCGCCGCGAAGGCCGTCGCGTTTCGCATCGCGGCGAGCGACATCTTCGCCGAGCGACAGCGGCGCACCCTCTCCGGCGCCAAAGCGTGGGCGCGCGAGCTGATCGCCATCGGGCACGGCGTCAACGTCCTCACCGGCGGCACCGACGTGCACCTCGTGCTCGTCGACCTGCGCGAGGTGTCGCCCGAGCTCAGCGGGCGGGAAGCCGAGGACCGGTTGCACGAGATCGGCATCACCGTCAACCGCAACGCGATCCCCTTCGACCCGCGCCCGCCGATCGAGGCTTCGGGCCTGCGAATCGGCACGCCCGCGCTCGCCACGCGCGGCCTTCAGCTCGAGGACTTCGAAGAGGTCGGGCGGATCCTCGCGATCGCGCTCACGAACGAGTTCGGGGCGCGCACCGCTGAGCTCTCCGAGCGCGCGGCCGCCGTCGCCGAGCGCTATCCGCTCTACGAGATGCTCGCCGCGGGCGTCCCCGCGTAGCGGCGCACGCAGCCCGGCCGGACGCGCGCAGGAGCACCGGCAGCCCTCGCCGCTCATGACGGCCGCGCCTGCGATGCTGTCCCTTCGCCGATGACGCACCCGACGGAGCTCGATGCGCTCTACGCGTTCCTCGCGGCCGCCTTCGTCACCGCGCTGCTCACCCCGCTGACCAAGCGGCTCGCGCGCGCGGTCGGCGCGATCGACCGGCCGCGCGAGCGCGGGCTGTCCGAACGCTCGACGCCGCTGCTCGGCGGCATCGCGATCTTCGCCGGCGCACTCGTCGCGGGGCTGATCTGGTTGCCCGCCGGCTACAAGGGCGACCACCAGCTGTGGCACGGTGTGCTGCTCGCCGCGGCCGTGATCACGTTCGTCGGCGCGCTCGACGACCGCTTCGATCTGCCGCCGCTCGTCAAGCTCGCCGGGCAGGTGATCGCGGCGGTGATCGTCGTGCACTACGGCGTCGCCGTGAAGCAGATCACGCTCCCCTTCGTCGGCAGGATCGCGATGCCCAACGCCGGCATCACGAATGCCGGCCCGATCCTCACCGTGATCGGGCTCGTCGCGATGATGAACGTCGTCAACTTCTCAGACGGCGTCGACGGGCTCGCGGCGGGCGTGTGCGTGATCATCGCCGCGACGATGACCGTCATCGCGTTCGACCTCCAGCGCCAGGAACCGGGGGTGCTCGCGGCGCTCACCGCGGGGGCGGCGCTCGGCTTTCTGATCTACAACTTCCCGCCCGCTTCGAGCTTCATGGGCGACTGCGGCGCGAACCTGCTCGGGTTGCTCATGGGGGTCATCACCGTCGAGGCCGCGGTCAAGACCGCCGCGGTCGTCTCGTTCGTGCTACCGCTGATCCTGCTCGCGGTGCCGTTCCTCGACACGACGTTCGTCGTACTCAAGCGCGTGAAGTACCGCCAACCGATCTACCGCTCCGACAGCGAGCACTTCCATCACCGCATGGCCCGCATCGGGTTCTCCAGCCGGCGCACGATCGGCTACCTGTACGCGTGGACGCTCATGCTCGCTGGGCTCGCGCTCGCCCTGCGCTTCATTCCGTACAGCGACCACAAAGGGCACCTGCACACCGGCTGGACGTTGGTGCTACTCGGGCTCGGCGTGCTCGTCGCCGCCGCGAGCGTGTACCTCGTGTACGTGCTCGAGATCCTCAAGTTCAGGCGCCTGGACGCGATGCGCATTCGCCTCCTGCGGCCCGAGGCCTCAGCGGCGGAGATCGAGGACTCCGTTGTCGAGCACCTCGAAACCGGTGAGTTCGACGCCGTGCTCGGCGGGGACGTGGGGGGCGGGGATGCGCGGGCCGCTGCGCCCGGGCGTGAGCAGCGGTTCGGCGAGCGGAAGGTGGATGAGGATCGCATACGCGCAAAAGACGAGCGTGGCGGCGCGCAGGCGCCGATTCCCGCAGACGGCGGCTAGCGGCAGCACCCACAGCGCGTACCACGGCAGCAGCCAGGCGGTCGAGCACAGCAGCGCGAGCGTCGTCCAACCAGCGGCCGCGCGCCAGTCGGCGCCGCGCGCGGTGCGCCACAGCGCGAACGCGCAGGCGGCCGCGAACGCGCCGACGAAGATGTGCCGCCACCAGCTCGGCGTGCCGCTCAGCCCGACGAGGCGCGCCGTCTCCGCGGGGATGCTGTGGACCGCCACGAGCTGCTGCTGCTCCCCGATCGCGCCGAGGAAGCCGAGCGCGTGTGTGCCGAAGCCGATGACGCCCACGACAGCGATCGCCGCGAGGCCCGCGAGCGCGCTCGCCAGGAGCGCCGCGCGCGCGCGCACGTCCCGCCCGGAGAGGACGAGAAACGGCAGCGCGAGGCCTGCCGAGAGCTTCACGCCGACACCCGCCGCGAGCGCCGCCGCGCTCGCGCGAGCGCGCGTTCTCGCGCCGGCGCCCAGGGCGAGCGCGGCCGCGATCGCGAGCATCACCAGCGTGTCGTTGTGCGCGCCGCCCACGCCGAGCTCGAGCACCACCGGGTTCAGTCCCACGAACGCCGCCGCCCACTTGCCGGAGCGCCCGATCGAGCTCGCGGCGCGCGCGAGCAGCGCGACCGCGCCGAGGCTCGCGAGCGCCGAGACGATCTTCAGCGCCCACACCCCGGCCGCGAGTCCCAGCGGCGCGGTGGCGTAGCTCGCCAGCGTGAACAGCGGGCCGTACGGCGAGTGCTGGTACGGCCAGCCGACCAGTTCGAACGTCGGGTCATACGACGCTTCGGCGGCCACGTGCGTGTACGGGTCCAGCCCGTGAAGCGCGCCCATGCGCGCGAAGCCCAGGTAGCCGAACACGTCCTGCGAGAGCAGCGGCGGCCCGAGCACGAACGCGACGTGCGCCGCGACGATCGCGATCGCGATCGCTGCGGCCGGCGCCGCCCGCGCGCCCACGAGCGCGAGCAGGTAGCCGGCGCACATCACCAGCGTGAGCGTCTGGAAGGTGTTAGAGCTGAGGGTCGCTTCGAAGCCGTGCAGCGGCCCCGACAGCCAGCTCGGCCATCCGCCGATGCGCGCGGGCACGTACTGTGTCGGTTCGCCGGCCGCCGCCGCCGCGAGCAGGAACGAGCTCACCGCGACCGTGCCCGCCCCCCCGACGCCGATCGCGCGCGCGGCCGACGAGCGCCCGCTGGTGCGGGCCGGCAGGCGCGCCGAGCGCCGCGATCCGAGCGCCGACGCTTGCGCGTCCCGCGCCGCGACGTTCATGCGCGGTCTCCGCGCGCGGCGAGGGCCATGCGCGTGCCTTTGCGCGTGGCGACGCTCATCCTGGGCATTGTTACTGCTCCGTCGCGAACATCCCCGTGGAGCGCACGCTAAGCTTTAGCCGCTGGTGCGCCTCGCATTGCCCCCTGGGCTCTGAGCGCGGCGCGCACCGGAGGCACGCTGGCGCGGTGAGCTACGCGGCCGCGCAAGCGTTCATATGCGACTTCGCCACCGCAAACAACTCTCGCGCCGGGCTCCCGGTCCCGCCGAAGACCGCGTACGCCGCGTCCTCATCCTCTCCGCCGACGTCGGCGAGGGTCATGCCGCGGCCGCTCGCTCGCTCGCGGCGCAGCTCGAACGCGCCTCCGAGCCGACCGAGGTCACCGTCATCGACGGCCTCGCCGCGATGGGGCGCGTGCTGCGGCCGGTCGTCGAGGACGGCTACCGCGTGCAACTGCGGTTCCTGCCGTGGACGTACACGATCGTGTACTACCTGCTCGCCAGGATTCCGCCCGCGCGGTTGTTCACGACCTTCCTGTTGTGCCTGTTCGGCTCGCGGCCGCTCGCGCGGCGCGTCGCCGAGCACGACCCGGACGTCGTCGTTTCGACCTACCCCGCCGTGACCGTCGTGCTCGCGCGCCTGCGGCGCACGCGCCGCGTCGAGTGCCCCACGGTCGCCACGATCACCGACCTCACGGGGCTGTTCTTCTGGGCGCAGCCGGGGATCGACATGCACATGGTCATGTACGGCGAGTCGATGGAGCCGGTCGAGCGCATCGCCGGGCGCGGCAGCGTCCGCCATGTGCGCCCGCTGATCGACGCGCAATTCCTCGAGGGGCGCTGCCCGCGCGAGGCGCGCCGCGCGCTCGGCCTGCCCGTCGACGGGCGCGCGGTCGTCGTATCGGGCGGCGGCTGGGGCGTCGGCGACCTCGAGGGCGCGGTGCTCGAGTTCATCCGCGTTCCCGAGGTTTCGAGCATCGTGTGCCTCGCCGGGCGCAACGAGCACCTCGAGCACAGGCTGCGCGAGCGCTTCGCGGACGAACCGCGCGTGCGCGTGTTCGGCTTCACCGACCGCATGCCCGAGGTGCTCGCCGCGGCCGACGTGCTCGTGCACTCCACCGGCGGCGTCACCTGCCTCGAGGCGATGGCCGCCGGCACGCCCGTCGTCTCCTACGGCCTGCCCGTCGGCCACGCGCGTCTGAACACGCGGGCGATGGCCGCGCTCGAGCTGGTGCGCCTCGCCAACGACACCCAGGAGCTGCGCGAGCACGTGCAGGCGAGCTTCGGCGTCGCCCCCAACGGCGACGGCGGGACCGCCGGCGTCGCGCCCGCCGCCGAGGCGGCCGCCGCCGACGTCGTGCTCAACGTACCGCGGCGCGTGCGCCCGATACCTCGCTGGCGACTGCGCACGATCGCGATCGCCGGCCAGCTCGTGCTGCTGCTCGGCGTCGGCACCTGGATGATGTCGACCGACGAGGTCGCGGCGCTGGCGGTGAACATCCTGCGCGTCCACGCGCTCACGCACGTGAGCACCAACAGCGCCGAGGTCGGCGTGATCGTGCGCACCCCGTGCCGCGATATCCCCGCCGTCGCAACCGCGCTCGCAGAACGCGGCGTGCACGTGTCCTTCGCCGACGGCGCAGCCGTGCCCGCGGGCGAAACGGTTGCGGCCGTGCGGTCGCTCGGCGACGAAGTGCTGCCCGAAGCTCCACGCTCGAGCGCGCTGCGGTGGGTTCGCACCTCCGCCGTGCTGCACGCGCAGGCGCGCGCTCTCGGGCTGCGGCATCGCTTCTACTACCTCGAGCCGCCGGGAGGCGAGACGGTTGGGCAGATGGTGCTCGGGCGGATCGCCGGCGCGACGCCCGTACGCGGCGCCGCGCGCGTGCGCGCGCGCGGCGCGGTGCCTCAGCGGGCGACGCGCGCGGGCAACGTGCTCGTGTTCGAAGCCGACGGCTCCGCCGCCTCGGTCGCCGCGCTCGAGCGCGACCTGTCGCGGCTGTCGGGCTCCGGACTCGCCGTCGAGTCGCTGTCGTCGCTCACCGCCTGAGGCGCCATCAGCGCCAGCAGCAGCGGCGAGCGCGCGAGGAACGCCGCGCCCGCGATCAGCAGCGCCAGCGACGCAGCCAGCGGGACGCCTCCGAGCGGTGTCGCGCCGAAGTTCTCGCCCAGCAGCAGCGGCGCGAGCACCACCGGGACGACGGTCTGCGTGACGAACACAACCGGCGCGACCTGGATCGCGGGTCGCGACTGGAGCGCGCTCGTCTCGCTCAGCACGCCAACCCCCGACGCCGCGGCAGTCGACAGCGCCCACGCCGCCGCGAGCCCCAGGTGGCCGCTGAAGAGGTCGTCGGACGCGAGCTTCGTCGCGACCCCGCTCCAGGCGAAGCCGAGGCCCGCGCCGACCATCGTGACCAGCGCCGGCGAGCGCGCGACGACGTGCAGAAGGTACGGAAGCAGGCTCGCGAGGCCCAGGCCGACGAGCACGAGCGTGATCGTGAGCTTCTGCGAGGTGTGCACGCTGCTGCGCGCGGGCGCCGTCAGCGCGATCCCCAGTACGCCGATCACGATCGCCGCCATCGCCAGGTGCTCGTGGCGGCCGGCGTGCTCGCCCAGCATGCGCTCGGCGGCAAACAGGAGCACGAGCAGGCCCGCCGCGAGCGTCGGCTGGACGACGACGAGCGGGGCGAGGTGCAACGCGAGGATCTGCAGCGGGAAGCCGAGGATCGAGAGGCCCGTGCCAAACAGCCAGCGCGAGCGGCGCAGGAGGCCTATCACGAGCGCGGGATGGAGGTGCTCGTCGCGCGGCGTCTCCTTCGCGTCCGACGCCTGGAAGGCGATCCCTAGGCTGTAGAGCGTCGATGCGCCGACCGCCGCGGCGATTCCGAGCACGAGATCGACCATGTCCACCACCGATCATCGCATTCCCGTCGCACCGATCTCCGGGCTGCTCGGCGCGACGGCCGCTGCGTACATGTTCCCGGGCCTCGCCGCGGCCGTCCCCGCGCTTCGCGCCCCGCTCGGCATCGAGGATCGCGCGGCGGGCGGGCGCGGCTACGCGCTGACGTTCGACGACGGCCCGCACGCCCAGGGAACCACGGCGGTGCTCGAGGTTTTGGCCAGCGCGCGCGTGCGCGCAACGTTCTTCCTCGTCGGCGAGCAGGTCGAGCGCAACCCCTCGCTCGCCGTCGAGATCGTCGCGGCGGGGAACGAGATCGCGCTGCACTGCCACCGCCACCGCAACCTGCTCCGCCTCACGCCGGCGCAGGT
>DATBCA010000018.1:0-1723 GCA_036270715.1 Solirubrobacteraceae bacterium | reverse complement strand
CCGCCTTCTCGACCAGCCACCGCCACCGCAGCTCGCACCGCCTCATGCGCCACATGATCCAGTCGCTCGATCCACGGATCGCGGCGGTGGCTACCGAGGCCGGCGGGCCGGCGACGCCGATCGGCATCCGCAACAGCCATCGCTTCGTCCCCTACTACGCGACGCTCGGGCGGCGCGCGGTCAACAAGCTCAGCCAGCGCGCTCTTGCACGGCCCCTGCTGCCGGCGCGCCGGCCGGCTAACCCCGCGCGCGCGCTCGGGCGCGCCGCGTTCGTATCCAGCTTCGACGGGGGCCGCCCGCTTCGTCACGCGTCGATGCGCTCGGCTCCTCTGTTCGAGCGTGCGGCGATCGACGCGCTGTTAGCGCGCGCCGGCGCCGCGAGCGACAGCGATGCCGCGCTGCTTGGCCGCGTGCTCACGCTCGAGCTCTCGCTGCGCGCCACCGACAGCGCGATCGAGGACAGCGCGCGTGGCTTCGCTCGGGACCAGGCCGCGTCGCCCGTCTAACCCCGGTGTGCGCCGCGATTATCTCCGCGGCGAGCCTCCGGAGACGACGCTAGGCCTCCGGGACGGGCTCCGCGAGCAGGTCGATCGCGCCTTCCTGCGCGAGGTAGATGAGCGCCTCACGCGCCTCGTCGCCGGCGCGACCATTCGCGAGCGCGCCGGCGACCGCCGACAGCGGGCGGAGGCCGTCGACCGCACGCAGGGCCTCGAGCTGGCGCTCGGTGATGCCAAACGCGGGCTCGCCGTAGAGCTCCGCCTGGAGGGCCTCCTGCCCGTTTCGCAGATACACGTGCGCGACGCTGTCGAAGCGCCGGGAGATGACGGGGACCAGCTCGTCGAGCACGCCGGCGCCGTCGCCGGCGGAGACGGCGGTGAGCGTCTGCGCGCGGATCTGCGCTGTGCGCGGGTCCTCGCCGAGCGGATCGCAACCGAAGTCGTTGAACTTCAGGTACAGGTTGAGCGCGCGCGCGGCGTTCCTGCGCAGATGCCACGTGGTCGAGCCCGCGAACAGGACGACATCGCGCGGGCGGTCTTTCAGCTCGACCTCGCGCGCCGTCCGCAGCACCACCTCGGGTCGTTCGGAAGGCTGCAGGCTCGCCGAGAAGTCCGCGGCCTTGTTGAACGCGTTGATCCCGCGGTGTTCGTAGGGATAGAGCACCAGCGAGGACTTCTCCGGGATGTCGATCGATAGGCCGACGGAGACCTGCGACGGGAAGCGGTCCTTGTGCGCGGGCGGCTCGGGGGCGGCGTTCGCGTCGTACATCTGGATGTGGCGCTCCGAGAGCGTCATCGTCGCGCGGTTCAGCCCGCACACCGCGGCGACGACGTCGAACAGCTCGTTCGGATAGTCGACGCCGGCGGGGAACTCGAACAGCGACTGTTCCTTCTTGCCTTTGATCGCGAAGCGGTCGAGCACGTGGGCGTCGAGCTCCTGCGCGGCGTACGCGAGCAGAGCCTCGTGGAACTCCTCGCTCACACCCTCCGGAACGTGCACCCATTCCTTCGCGCGGTAGGTCTCGGCGTAGTCCTTCGGATCGAAGTCGAAAACCCTCATCGGCTGATCACATCCTCCTGTCGCAGCCTTTGGATCCGTGCGGTCCTCGCGCGCGGCTGCGTCCGTCCAGAGGCGGCCGGCCCGCGCGAGTCGGCGCAGTGTGGCATCGAATAGAGCCCCGCGCAAGCGCGCGTGCGCGCGTCGCTGCGCGGTAGGGAGGTATGTG
>DATBCA010000017.1:0-12026 GCA_036270715.1 Solirubrobacteraceae bacterium | reverse complement strand
CCCGGCGGCCCGTGGCAGGGACCAGCGTCGTGCCGCCTACCGCGATCACGTCGGCGCTCGCCGCGGGTGACACGACGCCGTAAGAGTTGTCCCCGCCGGCCGCCGCGATCGGAACGCCCGGGTGTTCGTAAGCGGCCGACTGTTCGGAGGATTCGGATTCTTCATAGCTGTCGCTGATCTCCGTCGCCCCGAGGGCCACCGCCTCGTTCTCAGCCGCCGCCAGGCTCGCAGCTTCGGCGTTGTCGGCCTCGACGAGCAGGATTCGGCAGTTGGGGCAAATAGCGGACACCATGTCGAGGTCCAGCGACGTCTCGCGCGCCCAGTTGCGATTCGGCGCCGGAAGCGTGGTGCCGCCTCGCTGGTCGACCTTCTGGAAGCACCCGTTTTGCGCGGTGCATTCTCCGAGGCCGTATTGCGAGCGGTAGATACCGAGATCGCCTTCGGCCTTCGGATCGTCGTACGCATCGACGACCGCGACGGTCTGCCGCACACGCGACGTCGAGGACGGCAGGCGGTAGGCGCTCTGTAGATCGCTGGGCGAGTAGCCGCCTTCGACCCCGTGGCCATGCGTCGCAGGGCTCACTTCCTGCTCTGGCCCTGTCGTGATCGCGCCGGCCGAAAGCGGACCGAGCCTGAGCGAGCCCCCTGTGGGGTCCTGGATGAGCTCGCAGCGCACGCCTCGACGAGCGGCCGGGCACACGGAGTAGGGCTGGGCGGTCGAAGCCGCCGGGCTCACCCGTTGCCAGCGTGCGAGCGCCGAATTGGCGCCGCTCCCGGCGAGCAGCGCGGCGAGCACCGCGGTCGCCGTTAGCAGGCGGCGCGCCCGCGGGACGATCGCACGCTCGCTCAACCTGCTGCGATCCCGGCCGCCGTCACGTGCGCGGCGCGCGCTCGGCATCCTCAGTTGATCGAGATGAAGAACGGCGTGTTCTGGGTTTCGAACGTCGAGGATTTGCGCTGCCAGACTTCGACAGTCACCTCCGTGAACCCGGGACACAAGGTTTTGGCTTTTTCGTGCTGTTCTTCGAGGTACTTGCTTTTTCCGAGGCTGGCCGTCGCGAAGGCCGGTTCGGTGGTGCCGCGTGCATCGGCGGTCACGACGACGCTGTGTGGGGTAAATCCGAGGCTCGAGATGCAGTAGATGCCCGCGTTTTCGGCGCCGGAGGCAATGTCAACTTTCGCGCCTTCGAAGCCCTTCGCTTCGTTGACGACCGCGAGGGCGGAGATGTGCGCATACGCGAGCGCGCTGCCGTTTTCGCCTTTCGCCCCGGTTTCGCCCTTCGGGCCCTGTTTGCCTTCTGACCCCGGCGTCCCGCGTTCGCCTTTTTCGCCGCTTTCGCCGCGCAGCCCCGTTTTGCCCGGCGGGCCTTCCCTCCCGTTCGCCCCGTGCAGCTGGCGTAGCACGGTTGGCTTGATCTGTTTCGTCGAGGTGATCACGTAGTGGCTAGCCGCGATGCTCGTGCCCGTCAACGCGACGAACAGCGCGAGCCACGCGACGGCGTTCTGCCTTACGGCTTTGAGTGTGCGACCAAGCATCCGTGTCCCCTCCAAAGTCCCAGTTTTCCCTGCAAATGATCCCATAGCGCGTAGCCGTGCGCGCCGTGTGCAAGCCCGCTCGCATGTGCGCAACTCTCATCAAACCGCCGCAAAGCTCCGCAGTTGCGGCGGTTGCAACGAGGAGCGCGGGTCTCTCAGGCCGGAGCGGCGACGGTCTCGCGCGCGAGCTCGACGAGCGTTGCGAGCTCTTCGACGATGTTCGTGCGGAT
The DNA here is from genome assembly GCA_036270715.1 of Solirubrobacteraceae bacterium. Classification (GTDB taxonomy): domain Bacteria; phylum Actinomycetota; class Thermoleophilia; order Solirubrobacterales; family Solirubrobacteraceae; genus Palsa-744. The sequence continues at coordinate 10,260 of DATBCA010000017.1, read as the reverse complement.
CATGTCGAGGTCCGGGAGCGCGTCGAAGTCGCCGAGCAGGCCGAAGTTCATCTGACCGTTGTAGGAGAGGATCGCGATCGCGAGCGCATGGTCTTCGGGCAGGAACGCGATCGGGTAGGCCTCGAGCATCTCGCGGCCGAGCACATACAGCGGGAACTGCGCGCCGGGGATGTTCGTGACGATCAGGTTGAACAGGCGCGTGGAGAAGTTCAGGCGCGAGGCCTGCGCGAGGATCGTCGGCGGGGCGAAGTTCTGGGCTCCGGCGATCGCTTCCGCGCCGAGCGCCTGCTTCGACTCCTTGAGGCCATCCATCTCGCGCGACACGAACTCCAGGCGTTGGATCGGGTCGGAGATGTAGACCGGAAGCGGGCTGCGCACGGCGACGAGGCGGTTGCCGACCTCGCCGCGCTCGGATTCCGCGCGGACCGACACCGGCACGAGCGCGCGCATCTCGACGCCGTCTACGCGGCGCCCGCGCGCGATCAGGAAGTTGCGCAGGGCGCCCGTGACGACCGCGAGCACCACGTCGTTGACCGTGCCGCCGAACGCGTTCTTGACCGCCCTGAAGTCATCGAGGCTGGCCTCGATGCCGTAGTAGCGCCGGTGCGGTCCGATCGGGACGTTGAGGGGAGTTTCGGGCGCGGGGTTGAGCTCCGCCCACACGACCTCGCCGAGGCCTTCCGCGACTTCGCGCGCGCGCGCCAGCGAGCGCTCGGGGTGCGAGACCGCGCCGAGCGCTCGCTCGGCGAGCTCTACCCCCGCACGCACCGCGCCGCGAACGCCCGCCGCGACCAGCTCCGCGGTCCCCGGCACGGCGTGCGGCTTCCAGGGGCGGCCCGAGTTTTTCAGCGGCGGGGGAGCGGGGGAGAGGTCGAAGAGCACCGTCGCGAGGTCGACGCCGCCGATGCCGTCGACGAGCGAGTGGTGCGTCTTGGTGATCAGCGCGAAGCGGTCGTCCTCGAGGCCCTCGATCAGCCACATCTCCCACAGCGGCCTGCTGCGGTCGAGCTGTTGCGAGTAGATGCGCGCTGTCAGCGCGCACAGTTGCTCCCAGCCGCCGGGAGAGGGCAGCGCGGTGTGCCGGATGTGGTAGTCGAGGTTGAAGTTGGGGTCGTCGACCCACACCGGGCGACCGCTGTCGAGCGGCGTCGATGCGAGCTTGTGCCGGTAGCGCGGGACGAGGTGCAGCCGCTGGCGAATGTGCTCGAGCAGCTCCGACGGTTGCGGGGGCGGGCCCTCGATGATCGTGAGCCCGCCGATGTGCATGTGCGACTCCGCGCTCTCCCGGTGCAGGAACGACGCGTCGATCGGCGTGAGCCTGTCCAGGTGGCGCTGCGGCACGCGCTGAAGGGTACCTCGGCGGCGCCTACAATGGCGTCGTGTCGAACACCGTGGAGAAGCTGGTGCTCGCGGCGCCGCGCGGGTACTGCGCGGGTGTCGACCGGGCCGTGCAGACCGTCGAACGGGCGCTCGAGATCCACGGCGAGCCCGTGTACGTGCGCAAGGAGATCGTGCACAACCGCCACGTCGTCGACGCGCTCACGCGTCGCGGCGCGATCTTCGTCGACGAGGTCACCGAAGTGCCGCGCGGGGCCGTCTGCGTGTTCTCCGCGCACGGCGTCTCGCCGGAAGTTCGCCAGGGCGCTCAGGCGCGCGCGCTCGACACGATTGACGCGACGTGCCCGCTCGTCACGAAGGTGCACCGCGAGGCCGTCAACTTCGCCGGGCGCGGCTACACGATCGTGCTCGTCGGTCATCACGGGCACGAGGAGGTCGAAGGCACGATGGGCGAGGCCCCCGAGCGCATGCTGCTCGTGGAGTCCGAGGAGGACGTCGACGCGCTCGAGGTCGAGGATCCCGAGAAGGTCGCCTACATTACGCAGACGACGCTCGCGGTGGACGAAACGAGCGCGATCGTCGCGCGCCTGCGCGAGCGCTTCCCCGCGATCGTCGGGCCGCGCACCGACGACATCTGCTACGCGACGACCAACCGCCAGGCGGCCGTCAAGCGCATCGCAAACATGTGCGACCTGCTGCTCGTGATCGGATCGCGCAACTCGTCCAACTCGATGCGCCTCGTCGAGGTCGCGCGCGACTGCGGCACCGAGTCGCACCTCATCGACACCGCACACGAGGTCCGCGAGGAGTGGCTCGAGGGCAAGCGCGTCGTCGGGATCTCCTCCGGCGCGAGCGCGCCGGAGAATCTCGTCCAGGATCTGATCGCGTTCTTCCGCGCGCGCGGAGTCGACGACTTCGTCGAGTTCGACGTCGTGCGCGAGGACGTGCGCTTCATGCTCCCGAAGCCCATCCGCGAGGCAGCCGCCGCCGCGGGCGAGGCGCGCTGAGGCCGCGCCCACGTCGCGGGCGGGGCGCCGCGCGCGTGCGCGCGAGGCGCGCGCTGAACTGAACGATGCGCACGCTGATCATCTCCGACCTGCACCTCGGGAGCTCCGCGCGCACCGACCTGCTCTCGCGCCCGCACGTGCGCGCGCGGCTGCTCGAAGCGGCGAGCGGCGCCGACCGCGTGGTGCTGCTCGGCGACGTGCTCGAGCTGCGCCACGGCCCGCCGCGCGACGCGCTCGCGGTCGCCCGCCCGTTCTTCGAGGAGCTCGGGCGCGCGCTCGCCGGTGCGGAGATCGTCATCGTCGCGGGCAATCACGACCACGCGCTGATCGCGCCGTGGCTCGCGCGGCGAAGCGAACAGCAGCGACAGGGAGCGCTCGAGCTCGAGAACATCGTGCCCGCGGCGGAGGCCTCGCCGATGCTCGCACGCCTCGCCGAGGCCGCCGCGCCCGCGCGCGTGCTCGCGGCCTACCCCGGCATGTGGGTGCGCGAGGACGTGTACGCGATGCACGGGCACTACCTCGACTGCCACCTCACCATGCCGACGCTCGAGCGTCTGAGCGTCGGCGCGATGTGCCGGCTGCTCGCGCGCCCGCCCGCGAGCTTCGCGTCGCCCGACGACTACGAGGCCGTCACCGCGCCGCTGTACGCCTGGCGCCAGACCGTCGCGCAGAGCGCGCGCACCGGCAGCATCCTCAACGGCCGCGCGACGACGGACGCGTGGTACGCGCTGCGCGGCGCCCGCCCGCCGAGCGAGCGCGCTCCCGCGAGCGCCAACGGCGCGCGCCCGCGGCGCGGTTCATTCGCGCGGGCCCGCCGCACGCTTCGCCGTCGCGCGCTCGTCGCGGCGTTCCCGCTTGCGATCGCCGCGCTCAACCGCGCGGGCGTCGGGCCGCTGAGCCCGGTGGTCTCCGTCTCGGAGCTTCGCCGTGCGGGGCTGCGCGCGATGGCCGAGGTCTCGCGCAGGCTCGGCGTCGACGGCTCCTACCTCGTCTTCGGCCACACGCACCGCGCGGGGCCGCTGCCCGGCGATGAGGACCCGCAGTGGGCAGCGGCGGGGGCGGGGGAGGGCGCGCGCCTCGTCAACACCGGCTGCTGGACGTACGACTCGGCGTTCCTCACCGCGCGCCCTGGCGAGAGCCCGTACTGGCCGGGCACCTGCGTCGTCGTCGAGGACACAGGCGCGCCGGTGATCGAGCGGCTGCTGCTGGATCGCACGCGCGAGCAGCTGCGCGCGCTCACCGCGCCGGCGGGCTAGCGCGCGCTACGCGAGCCCCGGCAAGAAGCACGTCGCGTGGCAGCGCACGCCCGCGCCGGGCGTGACCTCGATCGCGCCGGCGGTGTGGCGCTCGTGCTCGATGAGCGCGTACGCGCCGGGGTGCGTAACGTCGATGCGCAGCCGCTCGGCGCGCGCGTCGAGCGCCACGTCGACGGCGCCGCTCCCGTCGAGCACCGCCCACACCGCGCCCGCCTCATACGGGCCGCAGTACGCGCCCGCGAACTCCTCGCTGTGCGCCACGAGCCGCGCACCCGCCGCGTCCTCAGCGCGCAGCGGCGCGAGCGGCTGCACGTCGAGCCCGAGCAGCTCGCCGATCGCCAGCTCGGTCTCCTCGTAGGCGCCTTCGCCGTACTGGTAGTGCACCAGGCGCGCGCCGCCGTCGAAGAGGTAGCGCGCGGGCCAGCCCGCGTTGTCGTAGTCGCGCCACACCTCGAGCTCCGAGTCGATCAGCACGGGGTGGCGGATGCCCAGGCGCGCAACCGCGTCGCGCACCGCGTCCGGCGGGCGCGAGGGCTCGAAGCCCGGGCAGTGCACACCGATCACGCGCAGCCCCGCGTCCGCGTAGCGCTCGTGCCACGCCTTCACGTAGGGGAGCGTGCGCATCGAGTTCGGCCGGCAGAAGTCCCAGAACTCGACGAGCATCGGCCTGCCGCGCCGGAGCGGCGACTGCGGCGCACGCGCGTTCACCCATTCGCCTCGCGTCGGGAACAGCGGCGCGACGATCGTGTCTACGGGAGCGCGCGTCACCAGGCCGTGTGCTGCGGCGCGAACTCGCGCGTGCGCTCATCGCGCGGCACGCGCGGACTTACCCGATGGAACCGACCATCTCCAGCTGGATGAGGCGGTTGAGCTCGACCGCGTACTCCATCGGGAGCTCCTTCGTCACGGGCTCGATGAAGCCGTTGACGATCATCGCCGCGGCCTCGTCCTCGGTGAACCCGCGCGAGCCCATGTAGAAGAGCTGGTCGTCGGAGATGCGCCCGACCGTCGCCTCGTGCGCGACCGTTACGTGCGGGTTCTGGATCTGGATGTCCGGCCACGTGTCCGAGCGCGATTCGCCGTCCATCATCAGCCCGTCGCACTGCACGCGTGCTTTCGAGCCCGCGGAGCGGGCTCCCATCTTCACCAGACCGCGGTAGCCCATGATCCCGCCGTCCTTGGAGATCGACTTCGCGAGGATGTTCGACGTCGTGTTCGGCGCCAGGTGCACGACCTTCGCGCCCGTGTCCTTGTGCACGCCGCCCGAGGCCACGCCCACGTTGAGGTGGTCGGCGCGCGCGCCCTCGCCCATCAGGAACGAGCCCGGGTAGAGCATCACGTACTTCGCGCCCATCGACCCGCCGACCCACTCGACCGTACCCTCCGCGTCGACGATCGCGCGCTTGGTGTTGAGGTTGTAGACGTCCTTCGACCAGTTCTGCACCGTCGTGTAGCGCGCCTTCGCGCCCTCGTGCACGAAGATCTCGACGACCGCCGAGTGCATCGAGTTGACGCTGTAGGTCTGGGCCGTGCACCCCTCGATGTAGTTCACGTCCGAGCCCTCGTCGGCGACGATCAGCGTGTGCTCGAAGGTGCCCTCGCCGGCGCCCTCCATGCGGAAGTACGCCTGCAGCGGCAGGTCGACCTTGAGACCCTTGGGGACGTACAGGAACGAGCCGCCCGACCACACCGCGCCGTGCAGCGCCGAGAACTTGTTGTCCTGCGGCGGCACGCATTTGTTCATGAAGTACTTCTGCACCAGCTCCGGGTACTGGCTGATCGCGGTGTCCATCGAGCAGAACAGGATCCCCAGCTTCGCGTACTCCTCCTTCAGCCCCTCGTACACCGGCTCCTGGCGCCACACGCCGATCACGCCCGCGAGGTGCTCGCGCTCGGCCTGCGGGATGCCGAGGTCCTCGTAGGTCTGCTTCATCTCCGCCGGGACCTCGTCCCAGCTGTTGTAGCGGCCAGCCGTCGGCGGCGAGTACAGCACGAGCTCGTCGAGGTTCAGACCGGAGAGGTCCACGCCCCACTGCGGCATCGGCTTGCGCTCGAAGATCTCCAGCGATTTCAGGCGCTTGTCCGCCATCCAGTCGGGCTCGCCCTTGATCTTCGAGAGCTCCGCCACGACCTCGCGCGAGATGCCCTGGCGCGCGCGCAGCTGCCCCTGGTCGTCCTCGACGACCGGGCTCGGCTTCGTGATCTTCGTGCGCTCAGCTGTCGCCATCGCTTCCCACCTCACAGTAGCTCAGAATCCTGTGCTGCGAAGTAGGAATTCTATCGTCGCCGCGGTCGGGCCAGGCCTGCGCGGCCCGAAAGCTACCTCGGCCAGTCGCTCTCGCCGCTCACCGCGCCGCGCACCACCTTGAGGTTCAGGAGCGCGCACTTGCGCCGCGTCGCCGAAACCGGGATCCCGAGCAGGTCGAGCATCCAGTCGGCCTCCAGCGCCGCGGCCTCGTCCAGCGGCATCCCGCGCAGTTCCTCGGAGGCGATCGACGCGGCCGCCTGCGAGATCGCGCACCCGTGCCCCTGGAAGCGCAGCTCGTCGATGCGCCCGTCCTTCACCCGGATCTGCACGCCGAGCTCATCGCCGCACAGCGGGTTGAGCTCCCGCGCCTCGAGGTCGTGCGGCTCGAGCTCGCCGAAGTTACGCGGGTGCTTGTAGTGGTCGAGTATGTAGTCGCGGTAGAGGTCGTCCATCAGGGGGTCGTCGATTGCGGGTCGTTCAGTAGAAGTCGTCTATGTCCACTCGATCGAGGTGCTGCGCGCGCGTCCGCGCGCGCGAGGCGTCGGCTACAGGCCGAACACCTCCCTGGCGCCGTGCAGCGCGCCGATCAGCGCGTCGATATCCGCGGGCTCGGTGTGGACCGCGACCGACGCCCGCGCCGTCGCGCTCACTCCCAGCCGGCGCATGAGCGGCTGCGCGCAGTGGTGCCCCGCGCGCAGGCACACGCCCGCGCGGTCCGCGAGCTCGGCGATGTCGTGCGCGTGCACGCCCTCGATCGTGAACGACGCGAGTCCGCCGCGGCGCTCCGCCTCCGGCGGCCCGACGACCGCGAGGCCCGGCACCTCCGCGAGGCGCTCGAGCATGTACGCCGTCAGCGCCTGCTCGTGCGCGCGCACGCGCGGCATTCCGATCGCGCTCAGGAAGTCGACCGCCGCCGCGAGGCCCACAGCCTCCGCGATCGGCGGCGTGCCCGCCTCGAACTTGTGCGGCAGCTCGTTCCACGTCGACTCGAAGAAGTCGACCGAGGAGATCATGTCGCCGCCGGTCAGGAACGGAGGCATCTGCTCGAGGATCTCCGTGCGCCCGTGCAGCACGCCGATGCCCGTCGGCCCGTACGCCTTGTGCCCCGTCCACGCGTAGAAGTCCGCGTCCAGCGCACCCACGTCGACCGGCATCTGCGGCACCGCCTGAGCACCGTCGACGAGCGCCAGCGCCCCCGCCGCGTGTGCGCGCGCGACGACCTCCGCGACCGGGTTGATCGTCCCCAGCACGTTCGAGACGTGCGCGAACGCCACCAGCCGCACGTCCCCGCGAGCGAGCTCGGAGTCCAGCGCCTCCAGCGAGATTTCGCCGCGCTCGTCTATCTCCAGGTAGCGCAGCTGCGCGCCGCGCTCCGCGCACAGGATCTGCCACGGCACCACGTTCGCGTGGTGCTCCATCTGCGTGATCAGCACCGCGCCGCCGGCGCCCACGTTCGCGCGGCCCCACGCGTACGCCACCAGGTTGATCGCCTCCGTCGCGTTCTTCGTGAAGATCGTCCCGTGCTCCTGCGCGCCGGTGAACGACGCGATCCGCTCGCGCGCCGCCTGGTAGGCCGCGTCGGCCTCCCGTGCGAGCGAGTACAGCCCGCGGTGCACGTTCGCGTTGTGCTGCGAGTAGTGCTCGTTTAGCGCCTCGAGCACCGCGCGGGGCTTCTGCGAGCTCGACGACGAGTCGAGGTAGGTGAGCGCGCGCCCACCCGGGCGCCGCGCGAGGATCGGGAACTCGAGCGCGAGGTTGAGCGAGCTCTCGGCGAGTTGCTGCATCTCAGCTCAGCGCGCCGTCGCGTACGTCTCGATGTCCGCGCGCGCCGCCGCGAGCTTGTCGGCGATCTTCGCGCGCACGGCCTCCGCAAGGGGCTCGTCGTCAAGCTCGTCGATCAGCGGCTCGAAGAAGCCCTCGACGATCACGCGCACAGCCGACGCGCGGTCCAGGCCGCGCGTCTGCATGTAGAAGATCGCCGACTCGTCGAGCTCGCCCACCGTGCCGCCGTGCGACGCCGAGACGTCGTCCGCCGACACGAGCACCGACGGGATCGCGTCCAGGCGCGCCTTCGGCGAGAGCATCATCGAGTGGATCTGCAGGTACGTGTGCGTGCGCTGCGCGCCGGGGTTGATTTTGATCAGCCCCTCGAAGCTCGCGCGACTCTCACCCGTCGCCGCCCCGCGCCAGTGCACGTCGCCGCCCGAGGGGCCCGCCTCGTGCAGGTCGACCGCGAACACGTCCAGATGCTCGTGTTCCTCGGCGAAGAACACGCCGCGAAAGCCCATGTCCCCGCCCGGCTCGACGACCGCGAGCTCCAGGTGCTGGTGCACCAGGTGTCCGCCCAGGAGCGCGGGCAGCCAGTGGCAGTACGCGTCGCGCCCCACCTCGACGACGCGCGTCGAGAGGTCGAACACCTCGCCGGCTCCCCAGTCCTGGAGCGCCGCGAGCCGCGCGCGCGCCCCCTCCTGCAGGTACAGCTCGAGCGCGCCCGCGTGCAGCGCCTGTCCATCGTCGAAGTCCTCCGCGAGGTCGTACTCGTGCACGCGGAAGTCGCTATGCGGCGCGCCGACCACGAGCGTGCGCCCGTACTGCGCCACGCCCGAACGCGTGATCGCGTAGACGATCTCGAACGGATCCGCGACGGTCACGCCCTCGGGCACGTACAGGAACGCGCCGCCGCTCCACAGCGCCGCGTTCGCCGCCTCGAGCTTGTTACGGTCGATCGGCAGGCGCTTGCAGTACCAGCGCGAGACGAGCTCCGCGTGCTCGGCGAAAGCGTCCTCCAGCGAGCACAGGATCACGCCGCGCGCCGCCAGCTCCGGCGTGAGCTCGAGCGACACCACGCCGCCGTCCGCCTGCACGATCCGTCCCGCGCGCTCGCGCTCGGGGAGCGTACGCTCGACGACCTCAGGCACAGCCGCCGGCACGCCCGCGTCCGCGCCGCCGGCGAGCGCGTCGAAGTCGAGGCTCTCAAAGCTCGTCGTCCAGAAGCCCGAGCGCCGCCACACGGGCAGCGCAGCACGCTCCATCGCCGCGCTCGCCGCGGCGCGCAGTTGCGCGAGCGTGCGCCCGTCCGCCGCGCCCGCGCCATCGAGGGCGTGGTAGAGCGTCGCCTCGCGGTGCCGCCCGGGCTTCATCGCCACGCGCGCGCCCGCCTCGCTCGCGCCGTTTGCGCCTGTACCACCCGCCGCCGGCGCGTCGTCGTTGTCGAGCAGGCGCTGCGCCTCAGGCACTTCCGCCACCCGCGCCGACCGCGTCGGTCGCGCCGGCGCCGAACTCGACGCGAATCTGGTCGTAGCCTTCGCGCTCCAGGCGCTCGACCAGCTCCACGCCGCCCTCGAGCACGATGCGGCCCTCGAGCATGATGTGCACGAACTGCGGCACCACGTAGTGAAGGATGCGCTGGTAGTGCGTGATGATCAGCGCGCCGAGCCCTTGCTCGTCGTGCAGCTTCTGGACGCCTTCGGCGACCGTCCGCAGAGCGTCGATGTCGAGGCCCGAGTCCGTCTCGTCGAGGATCGCCACGTCCGGTTTGAGCATCGCCATCTGCAGGATCTCCGCGCGCTTCTTCTCGCCGCCCGAGAAGCCGTCATTGAGGTGTCGCGAGGTGAACGCGCGATCGACGTCGAGCAGCTCCGTCGCGTGCGCGAGCTGCGTGCGGAACTCCTTCACGGCGATCGGCGGCTCGCCCTCGCCTGTGCTCGCGCGCTTGGCGTTGATCGCCATGCGCAGGAAGTTCGCCACCGACACCCCCGGGATCGCCACCGGGTACTGGAAGGCCAGGAACAGGCCCGCCTTCGCGCGCTCGTGCGGCTCGAGCTCGGTGACGTCCGCGCCCTTGAACGTGATCGAACCCCCCGTGATCTCGTACGCCGGGTGGCCCATCAACGTGCTCGCGAGCGTCGACTTGCCCGAGCCGTTCGGCCCCATCAGCGCGTGGATCTCGCCGCGCGAGACGTCGAGGTCGACGCCCTTGAGGATCTCGCGATCCTCGATGCGCACATGCAGGTCGCGTATCTCGAGGTCGGCCATCGTCGCGAGACCTAGAGCGTGCCCGTCATCGGACGCGCGGCGGGCGCCATCGCGAGCGCCGCCGTCGCGTCGAGTGCAGGCGCGTTCGCCAGCGTGTGCGAGAGCACCACGTCCGCGAGTGTCGTCTCCTGCAGCGTGCGCACGATCGCGAAGCGCACCCGCGTCCATAGAAGCTTTGTCGGGCACACGTGCGACGGGTCCGACTCGCGCGAGCACACGATCGATCCGTCGGGAGCCTGCGAGATGCACTCGATCGGCGCGATCGCGCCCTCGAGGGCTTCCACGACCTCGGCCATCGTGATCTCGCGCGCCGGGCGGGCGAGCATGTAGCCCCCGCGCGACCCGCGCCGCGAGGTGACGAGCTCGGCCTTGCGCA
>DATBCA010000016.1:0-15729 GCA_036270715.1 Solirubrobacteraceae bacterium | reverse complement strand
CCGAGCACCACTAATCAAGGAGTTAGGCGTACATGCTCACCGCACTGCTTCACCTCGCTGCAACTGTCGATCCGGTCAAATACGGGCAGGACGCCGGCCGCGCGATCGCGCTCGGGTTCGGCGCGGGCGGCGGCGCCGCGGGCGCGGGCGCGGGGATCGGCGCGGTGTTCAACGCCTCGATCCAATCCAAGACCCGCCAGCCCGAGCTCCGCGCGGAGGTCGAGCGCGACCAGTGGCTCGGCTTCGCGCTGACCGAGGCGACCTTCTTCTACGGCCTCGTCGGCGGCTTCATCGCCTTCTTCCTCTAGGCCGACATGCCGAGCGCCGCCCTCACGCCACTCGCCTCCCGCTCGTTCCTGATCACCCCGAACGTGGGGCTCATGATCTGGACGATCGTCGTCTTCGTGATCTCGCTGCTGATCCTCCGCCGCTACGTGTTCCCGAGGATCGGCGACGCGCTCGACAAGCGTGCTCAGACGATCGCAGGCGACATCGACGCCGCGCACGAGACGCGCGAGAAGGCCGACAAGGTGCTCGACGAATACCGCGAGCGCCTGAAGGAGGCGCGCGCGCAGTCCGAGGAGATCGTGCAGCGCGCGCGTCAGACCGCCGAGGCGCACGAGAAGGAGTCGAAAGAACAGGGGAAAGCGCTGCTCGCCGAAGCGGCGCAGCGCGCGCAACGCGAGATCGAGGTCGCGACCCAACGCGCTCTCGACGAGCTGCGGCGCGAGGTCGCAGACCTCACGATCATGGCAACCGAGAAGGTCACGCGCAAGACGCTCGACGCGGCCGACCAGCGCAGGCTCGTCGAGGAGGCGCTTGGCGAGCTCGACTTCTCCGGCCTCTCATCGGGCGCCCAGAGCAACTGAGTCGATGGAGGAGCTGGCCCAGGTATACGCGCGCTCGCTGTTCGCCGTGGCACGCGAGCGCGGCAAGCTCGACCTCGTTCGCGAGCAGCTCGGGCAGATCGCCGACGCGATCAGCTCGAACCGCGACCTGCAGGTCTTCTTCTTCTCGCCCTACTTCTCGAGCGCCGAGAAGCAGGACGGCCTCGGGCAGGTGCTCGATGGCGCCGACGAGGTCGTCGTCAACTTCCTCGACCTCCTCATCGAGAAGCACCGCATGCCCGTGATCTTCCGCATCCGCGCGGATTACGAGAGCCTGTGGGAGCAGGAGAACCGGATGCTGCCCGTGCAGATCACGAGCGCCGTCGAGCTCGACCCCGCGACGACGCAGAGCCTCGGCGAGACCATCGGCGAGCGCGCCGGCCGCAGGGTCGCGCTCGAGACGCGCGTCGATCCCGAAATCATCGGCGGGATCGTCGTCCGCGTCGGCAACTCGATCCTCGACGCCTCAATCCGCAACCGACTGGAGCAGCTGCGCAGGCACGTTGCCCAAGGAGCCTCTTAGCCATGCAGATCAACCCAGACGAGATCACCAGCATCCTCAAGAGCCGCATCGAGGGGCTGGATGAGGGCAGCGCAGAGCTCACGGAGGTCGGCACCGTGCTGTCCGTCGCCGACGGGATCGCGCGACTGCACGGCCTCGAGAACTGCATGTCGTTCGAGATGCTCGAGCTGCCACACGGCGTCACCGGCCTCGCGCTCAACCTCGAGTCCGACAACGTCGGCGCGGTGCTGTTCGGCGAGTGGGAGCACATCTCCGAGGGCGACACCGTCAAGCGCACCGGCCAGCTGCTCGACATTCCCGTCGGCGAGGTCATGCTCGGGCGCATCGTCGACCCGCTGGGCCGGCCGCTGGACGGCAAGGGCCCGATCGACGCGACGCAGACCCGTCCCGCCGAGTTCAAGGCCCCCGGCGTCGTCCAGCGCCAACCGGTCAAGGAGCCGATGCAGACGGGGCTCAAGGCGATCGACGCGATGATCCCGATCGGCCGCGGCCAGCGCGAGCTCATCATCGGCGACCGCCAGACGGGCAAGACCGCGATCGCGATCGACACGATCATCAACAACAAGGACACGGGCGTGGTGTCCGTGTACGTGGCGATCGGCCAGCGCATGTCGAACGTCGTCGCGATCGCGCAGACGCTCGAGGACAACGGGGCGCTCGACAACACGATCATCGTCGCGGCGCCCGCCGACGAGGCGGCGCCGATCAAGTTCATGGCGCCGTACGCGGGTTGCGCGATGGGCGAGCACTTCCTCTACAACGGCCGCGCCGCGCTGTGCGTGTACGACGACCTCACCAAGCACGCGTACGCCTACCGGCAGATGTCGCTGCTGCTGCGCCGCCCGCCTGGCCGCGAGGCCTACCCCGGGGACGTCTTCTACCTGCACTCGCGGCTGCTCGAGCGCGCGGTCAAGCTCAACGACGAGCTCGGCGGCGGCTCACTCACCGCGCTTCCGATCATCGAGACGCAGGCCGGCGACGTCTCCGCGTACATCCCCACGAACGTCATCTCGATCACCGACGGCCAGATCTTCCTCGAGTCCAAATTGTTCAACTCCGGCGTGCGCCCCGCGATCAACGTCGGCATCTCCGTCTCGCGCGTGGGCGGCAACGCGCAGATCGGACCGATGAAACGCGTCGCCGGGCGCATCAAGCTCGAGCTCTCGCAGTACCGCGACCTCGAGGCGTTCGCGCAGTTCGGCTCGGATCTCGACGCGGACACGCAGCGAACGCTCGCGCGCGGCGAGCGCCTGGTGGTGACGCTCAACCAGAACGAGCGCGACCCGCTCGCGGTCGAGGACCAGGTCGTCCAGATCTTCGCGGCGACGAACGGCTATCTCGACCGTCTCAACGTCGAGCGCGTGCCCGAGTTCCTGGCCGAGCTCACCGAACGGATGCACGCCCAGCACGGCGACGTGCGCGCGAAGATCTCCGGCGGCGACTGGTCGGAGGAGACGCAGAAGGCGGTCGACGAGGCGGTGTCGACGTTCGCGGACGACTTCGGGTACGACCTCGACGAGGAGGGCGAGGAGCTCGAGGAGGCGCGCGCGGCCTAGCGCCGGCAGCGGGCGACAGCCATGGCCTCACAGCGCGACGTCAGGAACAAGATCTCCTCGGTGAAGAACATCCAGAAGATCACGCGCGCGATGGAGATGGTCGCCGCCGCGCGCCTGCGCCGCGCCGAGCAGCGCATCGAGGCGCTGCGCCCGTACGCCGACGCGCTCAGGCGGATGACCGCCCAGGCTGCCGCCGACGCAGGGCAGGAGGCCGCGCGCTTCCCACTCCTGCGGGCGCACGAGTCCGAAAACACCGTCGGGCTGCTGCTCGTGACCGGCGATCGAGGTCTCGCGGGCGCATTCAACTCGCAGATAATCCGCGCGGGGGTGCGCCGCGCGTCCGAGCTCGCAGACGCGGGGCGCTCGATCTCGTGGTACGCCACGGGGCGCCGCGGCGTGTCCTCGGTGAGCTTCCGCGGCAACGAGCTCAGCGGCAGCTACACCGGATTCTCGGACCGTCCGGTGTACGCCGACGCGCGCGGCGTCGCGGGCGATCTGACGAGCGCGTACGTCGACGGCAGCCTCGACCGCGTCGAGCTCATCTACAACAGGTACGTCTCTCCGCTCACGCAGACGGTCACGCGCGAGGTGCTCCTGCCGCTGTCCGCGGCGATCCTCGCCGACGACCGCGACGACGGCGAGGGCGCGGAGGAGCGCAGGGGGGACGGCGAAACGCACGCGGGACGAGCGGCTGTCGAGTACGAGCCCGACGCCGAGGTGATCCTCGCGCGCCTCCTGCCCGACTACGTCGAGGTCTCGATCTACCGCGCGCTCGTCGAGTCCGCCGCGGGCTTCTTCGGCGCGCAGATGACCGCGATGCGCAGCGCGTCGGAAAATGCAGGCGAAATCATCACGCAGTACACGCTGCAGATGAACCGCGCGCGCCAGGCCGAGATCACGCAGGAGATCATGGAGGTGGTCGCGGGCGCGGAGGGGCTGGCGTGAGCCTCTACGCTTCGCGAGCGGCCGGCGAAAGACTTCAAACCGGATAAGACAGGAGAATCGAGTAGACACATGGCCGTGAGCACAACCACAGCGCAGGAGGGCATCGGGGGCACCGCGTCCCGCAACGTCGGGCGGATCGAGGAGATCCAGGGCGTTGTCATCGAGGCCACGTTTTCCGAGCGCCTGCCCGAGATCAACCACGCGATCACAGTCGCGCGCCCGGCCGCCGGCGCCGAGGAGGAGCAGGAGGGCGTGAGCACGATCGTGGGCGCCGGAGTGCTCGTGTGCGAGGTCCAGCAGCACCTCGGCGACGACCGCGTGCGCGCCGTCGCGATGGACACCACCGACGGCCTCTCGCGAGGTCTGGAGGTCATCGATACCGGCGCCCCGATCACGGTGCCCGTCGGCGAGGTCACGCTCGGGCGCATCTTCAACCTGCTCGGCGAACCGATCGACCAGGGCGAGGCCCTGCCGGAGGGCGTCGAACGGCGCAGCATCCACCAGGACGCTCCGCGCGTCGAGGACCTCACGCCCTCGACCGAGATGTTCGAGACCGGCATCAAGGTCATCGACCTGCTCGCGCCGTACGCGAAGGGCGGCAAGGTCGGCCTCTTCGGCGGCGCCGGCGTCGGCAAGACGGTGCTGATCCAGGAGCTCATTCACAACCTCGCCACCGAGCACGGCGGCCTGTCCGCGTTCTGCGGCGTGGGCGAGCGCTCCCGCGAGGGCAACGACCTGTGGCTGGAGATGAAGCAGTCGGGCGTGCTCGAGAAGACGATGCTCGTGTTCGGTCAGATGAACGAGCCGCCCGGCGCGCGCATGCGCGTCGCGCTCTCGGGCCTGACGATGGCCGAACACTTCCGCGACCAGGGCCAGGACGTGCTCCTGTTCATCGACAACATCTTCCGCTTCGTCCAGGCCGGCTCCGAGGTCTCGGCGCTGCTCGGGCGCATGCCCTCGCAGGTGGGCTACCAGCCGACGCTCGAGACCGAGATGGGCCAGCTCCAGGAGCGGATCACCTCGACGAAGACCGGCTCGGTGACTTCGATCCAGGCGATCTACGTCCCGGCGGACGACTACACCGACCCGGCCCCGGCGTCGGTGTTCACGCACCTCAACGCCACGACGGCGCTGTCGCGCGCGATCTCCGAAAAAGGCATCTACCCAGCCGTCGACCCGCTCGACTCGACCTCGACGATCCTCAAGGCGGACATCCTCGGCGAGGACCACTTCCGCGTCGCCAACCGCGTCAAGGAGATCCTCCAGCGCTACAAGGAGCTCCAGGACATCATCGCGATCCTCGGCATCGACGAGCTCTCCGACGAGGACAAGCTCACCGTGCAGCGCGCGCGCAAGATCGAGCGTTTCCTCTCGCAGCCGTTCTTCGTCGCCGAAGAGTTCACCGGCACGCCCGGCGCGTACGTCCCGATCGCGGAGACGATCAGGGGTTTCGAGGAGATCATCGACGGCAAGCACGACGAGATTCCCGAGAGCGCGTTCTTCCTCAAGGGCACGATCGACGAGGTCGTCGAGGCCGCGAAGAAATGAGGCCGAAGGCCGAATGGTCAACGCCGGCTGGATGCCGGCGACACGCTGAGAGCGCGGGGCTGGAGGCCCCGCGGAGCTAAACATGGCCTACGCGAAGTTCCCCGTCGAAGTGCTCACCCCGGAGGGCGAGGTCTTCTCCGAGGAGGTCGAGATGGTCTCCACGCGGACCACGCTCGGCTCGATCGGCATCCTCGCCAGGCACGAGCCCGTGCTCGCCACGCTCGAGCCGACCGAGCTGCGCCTGTACCGCTCTGAATCGGAGATCGTGAGCTTCGCGCAGGCAGAGGGTTACCTGCAATTCGCCGACAACCGCGCCCTGCTGCTCGTGGAGGAGGCGATTCCGCCGGATCAGCTCGACTCCGCGACGCTCGAAAGCAAGCTCTCGGAGGCGCGCGCGGCAGCCGAGCGCGCGGCGGAGGGCAGCGAGGCGCTGGCGCGCGCGCAGCGCGACGTCCGCCGCTACGAGGCGTTCCTCGCGGTCTCGAGCCAGTAGGCGAGGGCGAGCGACGAGTATGGACAACCAAGCCGACGCGCACTTCAAGCGTCCGGGCTGGTTCACCAAGAACGTGTTCAATGCGGCCGTCGCCGCGGCGACGCGGCTCGGCCTGAGCGTGTTGGGGTCGCGCGTGCTCGAGGTCCGCGGGCGCAGCTCGGGGGAGTGGCGCCGGACGCCCGTCAACCTGCTCGCGCTCGGCGATCAGCGCTATCTCGTAGCGCCGCGCGGGCACACCCAATGGGTCAGGAACATGCGCGTCAGCCACGGCGGCCGCCTGCGGCTCGGTCGTCGCGTCGAGCCGTTCAACGCGGTCGAGGTGCCCGACGAGGAGAAGCCCGCGATCCTTCGCGCGTACCTCAAGCGCTGGAAGGCCGAGGTCGGCGTGTTCTTCGAAGGCGTCGGTCCCGAGTCCTCCGAGGAGGAGCTGCTCGCGATTGCGCCCAACCACCCGGTGTTCAGGCTGCTGCCGCCAGGCTAGCCTTTCCGGCTCAGTGACATCTACAGCCCAGCCAATCGGCGTGATCGGCACGGGGTACGTAGGACTCGTTACCGCCGCGGGTTTCGCCGAGCTCGGAGCGGACGTGTGGTGCGTGGACATCGACGCGCACAAGATCGAGCGCCTGCAGCGCGGCGAGGCGACGATCTACGAGCCCGGCCTGCGGGAGCTCCTGGAGCGCAACGCCTCGCGCCTGCATTTCTCGACCGATCTGCGCGGCGCGCTCGAGCACGCGCGCCTGCTGTTCGTCGCCGTCGGCACCCCGCCCACCAACTCGGGCGACGCCGATCTCTCCGCGGTGCACGCGGTCGTCGAGGCGATGCCGGCCTCCTCCGAGCACACCCTCGTGATGAAGTCGACGGTTCCCTGCGGCACGGGCGCGAGCATCAGGCGTCTGTTCGCCTCCGAGGGCAAGGCCGAGCTCGGGTACGTCGCGTGTCCCGAGTTCCTCAAGGAGGGCTCGGCGGTGCACGACTTCTTCCACCCCGACCGCGTCGTCGTCGGCGACGACGGCGACTGGGCCGGCGAGGCGGTCGTGGAGCTGTACGCGAGCTTCGACGCGCCGCTCGTGCGCACCGACGTAGCGAGCGCCGAGATGATCAAGCTCGCAGCGAACGCGTTCCTCGCGACGAAGATCTCGTTCATCAACGAGATCGCCAACGTGTGCGAGGAGATGGGCGCGGACGTCGCCGAGGTCGCGCGCGGCATGGGGCTGGACGCGCGCATCGGCCCGAAGTTCTTGCAGGCCGGGCTCGGGTACGGCGGCAGCTGCTTCACGAAGGACGTGAGCGCGCTCAAGCTGCTCGCCGCCAACTCCGGCTACCACTTCCAGCTGCTGAACGCCGTGATCGAGGTCAACGAGCTGCAGAAGCGCCGGATCGTCAAAAAGATCGAGCGCCACCTCGGCTCGCTCGCGGGCACGCGCGTCGCGCTGCTCGGCCTCGCCTTCAAGCCCAACACCGACGACATGCGCGGCGCCTCCTCGATCGTGCTCGCGGCGCGCCTTCAAGCCGAGGGCGTGCGCGTCAGCGCATACGACCCGGTGGCCGAGGCCGAGGCGCGAGTGCTGATGCCCGAGCTCGAGTACGCGAGCTCGGCGCTCGCCGCCGCGAGTGGCGTGGACGCCGTCGTTCTCGTCACCGAGTGGCGCGAGTTCCTCGAGCTCGACTTCGCGGCGCTCGCGGCTGCCATGAGCGGCGACCTCGTGATCGACGGGCGCAACGCGCTCGATCCCGAGGCGGTGCGCGCCGCGGGGCTGCGCTACGAGGGCATCGGCCGCCCGCGCGAGGGCCGGGCGGACGACCCGGAGAGCGCGGCGGCCGGCCAGGCGCCGCTCCGAGAGCGGGCCTGACGTGCAGGCTGTGATCCTCGCCGGGGGCGAGGGTACGCGGCTGCGCCCGCTCACCTCGACGATCCCAAAGCCGGTCGTCCCGCTCGTCGACCGGCCGTTCATCTCGTTCATGATCGAATGGCTGCGCGAGCAGGGGGTCGACGACGTCGTCCTGTGCTGCGGCTTCCTCGCCACGAGCGTGCGCAACGTCCTGGGCGACGGCTCCGGCGTGGGGGTGCGGCTGCGCTACGTCGAGGAGCCCGACCCACGCGGCACCGCCGGCGCGCTGAAGTTCGCCGAGCCGATGCTCGACGAGCGCTTCCTGATGCTCAACGGGGACGTGCTCACCGACATCGCCCTCGACGGTCAGATCGCGCAGCACGAGCGCACCGGGGCGGTCGCGACGCTCGCGCTCGTCGGCGTCCCCGATCCCGCGGCCTACGGCCTCGTGCGCCTCGCCGAGGACAACTCGGTGACGGCCTTCGTCGAGAAGCCGAGCCCCGATTCGATCGACACGAACCTCATCAGCGCGGGCGCCTACGTGCTCGAGCGCTCGATCCTCGAGCTGATCCCGGCTTCCCGCAACGTCTCGATCGAGCGCGAAGTGTGGCCGCGGCTGATCGGCGCGGGCCTGTATGGCTTCGTCGCGGACGGCTACTGGCTCGACATCGGCTCGCCCGCGCGCTACCTGCAGGGCACCTTCGACATCCTCGAGGGCAATGTGCGCACGGCGGTGCGCGAGCGCCTCGACGATGGCTGGCTCGCGATCCACGAGGGCGCGCGCGTGGACGGTCGCGTGGCGCCGCCGGCCGTCATCGAGCGCGGCGCGAGCGTCGCGCCGGACGCGCACATCGGGAGCCTTGTCGTGCTCGGCGAAGACGTGTCGATCGGCGCCGGCGCGTCGGTCGAGCGCTCCGTGATCCTCAAAGGCTCGAAGATCGGCGAGCGCTGCACGCTGCGCGACTGCATCGTCGCCGCAGGCGTCAGCGTCGGCGCGGACAGCACGATCGCGGGCGGTTCGGTGCTCGGCGAGGGCGTCCTCGTGGGGGCGGAGAACGTGATCGACCGCGGGGCGCGTATCTTCCCTTCTGTCGTGCTGCCGGATGGCGCGATCCGCTTCTAGCTTCCGACCCGCGAAAAGCACGCCGAACACGACCCGAGACTCACAGGAGCGAGACCAATGAGCGAAGGCGCCGCGAGCACGACGACGAGCACCGATGCCCTATCGCGCGAGTCGATCGCCGCGGTGGACCCGAGCGGCCAGCTCCGCGACGTGCTCGCGATCCCCGAGCACCTGCGCGACGCCGTGTTTCGCGTCGAGTCGGCGATCATGGAGGACGAGGACACGAGCGCGGGCCTCGTCGTCGCGGGCATGGGCGGGTCGGCGATCGGCGGCGCGCTCGCGCGCGCGGCGCTCGGCGACCACGCGACGCGCCCGATCTTCGTCACGCGCGCGTACGGCCTGCCGTCGTGGACGACGCCGGACACGATGGTGCTCTGCGCGAGCTACTCCGGCAACACCGAGGAGACGCTCGCGTGTTACGAGTCCGCGGGCGCGCTCGGCGCGAGGCGGACGGTCGTCACGACCGGCGGCAAGCTCGCCGCGATGGCACGCGCCGACGGCGTGCCCGTGATACCCCTGCCCGGCGGCTTCCAGCCGCGCGCAGCCGTCGCCTACATGACCGTCGCTGCCCTCGAGGTCGCCGCGATCAGCGGCGCGGGGCCGCGGCTGACGTCCGAGATCGACGTCGCGGCTTCGCACACCGAGCAGCTCGTCTCCGAGTGGGGCCCGGACTCGCCGCCCGACAGCCTTGCGAAGGAGATCGCGCGCCGCCTGCGCGGGACCACCCCCGTGATCGCGGGCGCCGGCCTGACGACCCCGATCGCCTATCGCTGGAAGACGCAGATCAACGAGAACGCGAAGCAGCCCGCGTTCAACCACGAGCTGCCCGAGCTGGACCACAACGAGCTCGCGGGCTGGGAGGGCGCGCAGGACGCCGGCCGCTTCTCGGCGGTGTTCCTCGACGACTCGGACGCGCACCCGCGGGTGAAGGCACGGATGGAGCTCACCGAGCAGCTGATCGCGGGGAATGCCGCCGCGAGCTTCCGCCTGGAGACGCGCGGCCAGACCTCGGTCGAGCGCGTGATCTCGCTCGTGCTGCTCGGCGACCTCGTGTCGATCTACCTGGCGGCGCTGCGCGGCGTCGATCCCGGCCCCGTGGCCGTGATCGAGGAGCTCAAGGCCGAGCTCGCAAAGCGCTGAGCGCTCGCCGCGCCGGGGGGCGTGTGGTAGCTTCTTAAGCGGCCGAGGAGCGCTGCGACGGGCTCCTGTTTCCGCCACGCTCGGCCTCCCTCAACGCAGCAAGGGCGCTCACCTGACCGACAGGAGGCCTAGTCATGTCAGCAATGACCCCCGCCGCGACGGTAACCCGCGACTTCAAGGTCGCCGACCTCACGCTCGCCGAGTTCGGCCGCGAGGAGATCACGCTCGCCGAGCACGAGATGCCCGGGCTGATGGCCCTGCGCAGCGAGTACGCCGCCTCGCAGCCGCTGCGCGGCGCGCGCATCACCGGATCGCTGCACATGACGGTCCAGACGGCCGTCCTGATCGAGACGCTCACGTCTCTCGGCGCGCAGGTGCGCTGGTGCAGCTGCAACATCTTCTCCACCCAGGATCACGCCGCCGCGGCCGTCGCCGTGGGGGCCAACGGCAGCCCCGAAGCGCCCTCGGGCGTGCCCGTGTTCGCCTGGAAGGGCGAGACGCTCGAGTAGTACTGGTGGTGCACCGAGCGCGCCCTCGGCTGGGGCGAGGGCGAGGACGGGACGCTCGGTCCGAACATGATCCTCGACGACGGCGGCGACGCGACGCTGCTCGTGCACAAGGGCGTCGAGTTCGAGCGCGCCGGCGCGGTGCCCGATCCCTCGAGCTCCGACTCCGAGGAGTTCGCGGTGGTGCTCGCGCTGCTCGGGCGCTCGCTCGCCGAGGAGCCCGCGCGCTTCACCAACATCGCCGCCGAGATCAAAGGCGTCACCGAGGAGACGACCACCGGCGTGCACCGGCTCTACCAGATGGTCGAGAACGGCCAGCTGCTGTTCCCGGCGATCAACGTCAACGACTCGGTCACGAAGTCGAAGTTCGACAACCTCTACGGCTGCCGGCACTCGCTGATCGACGGCATCAACCGCGCGACCGACGTCATGATCGTCGGCAAGGTCGCCGTCGTGTGCGGCTTCGGCGACGTCGGCAAGGGCTGCGCGGAGTCGCTGCGCGGCCAGGGCGCGCGCGTGATCATCACCGAGATCGACCCCATCTGCGCGCTGCAGGCTGCGATGCAGGGGTACGAGGTGAGGACGCTCGAGGAAGTGATCGAGACGGCCGACCTGTTCGTCACCGCGACCGGCAACCGCGACATCATCGGCGTCGAACAGATGGCGCGCATGAAGCATCAGGCGATCGTCGGCAACATCGGCCACTTCGACAACGAGATCGACATCGCCGGTCTCGCGAACGTCCCCGGCATCGAGCGCGTGAACGTCAAGCCGCAGGTCGACAAGTGGGTCTTTCCGGACGGTCACGCGATCATCATGCTCTCGGAGGGGCGCCTGCTGAACCTCGGCAACGCCACCGGCCACCCGAGCTTCGTGATGAGCAACTCGTTCTCCAACCAGGTGATCGCGCAGATCGAGCTGTTCACCAAGAACGACGAGTACGACAAGCGCGTCTACGTGCTCCCGAAGGACCTCGACGAGAAGGTCGCGCGCCTGCATCTCGACGCGCTCGGCGTCAAGCTCACGCGCCTCAGCGACGAGCAGGCCGCCTACATCGGAGTGCCCGTCGAGGGGCCGTACAAGCCGGATCACTACAGGTACTGAGACGCACGCGATGAGAGCGATGGTCCTCGCCGCGGGCCTCGGCACGCGGCTGCGCCCGCTCACCTACGAGATCACGAAGCCGATGGTGCCGGTGCTCGACCGGCCGGTCATGGAGCACATCCTCGACCTGCTCGACGAGCACCGGTTCGGGCCGGTGATCGCCAACCTGCACTACTTCCCCGACTCGATCCGCGATTACTTCGGCGACCGCCTCGCCTACCGCTACGAGCCCGAGCTGCTGGGCACCGCGGGGGGCGTGCGCGCGTGCGCAGAGTTCTTCGGCGCCGAGCCCTTTCTCGTGATCTCGGGCGATGCGCTCACCGACATCGACCTCACCGCCCTGTACGCAGCCCACCGCGAGCTGGGCGGCATCGCGACGCTCGCGGTCAAGCGCGTCGAGCACACCGAGGAGTACGGGGTCGTGCTGCACGACCGCGACCTGCGCGTGACCGGCTTTCAGGAGAAGCCCGCGCGCGCGGAGGCGCTCTCGGACCTCGGCAACTGCGGGATCTACGTGTTCGATCCCGCGATCTTCGACTACTTCCCCAAGCGCCCGTTCGTCGACTGGGCCACCGACGTCTTCCCCGTGCTGCTCGAGAACGACGTGCCTTTCCACATCCACGAGATCCACTCCTACTGGAACGACATCGGCTCGCTCGCAGAGCTGCGCGCGGGCACCTTCGACGCCCTGCGCGGCGAGCTTCGCCTCCATGTCGAAGGCGAGGAAGTGAGCCCCGGCGTCGTCGTCGCGGGCGCGGTGCCGGACCTGAGCGCGGCCGAGATCGACGGCCCGGTGTGGATCGGCCACGACGTGCGCATCGACGACGGCGCGCGCGTGATCGGTCCGGTCGTGCTCGGCGACGGCGCGCACGTGGGGGCCCGCGCGCAGCTGCGCGAGAGCATCGTCTTCCCCGGCACCGACGTCGCCTCGGAAGCGATCCTCATCGGCGCGATCGCCGCTCACGGCGGCATCCTCGAGAGCCTGCGCCGGCGGCCAGCCGTGCACGCCCGCTCGGAGCCATAGGGCGCGCCGTCACGCGCCCTCGTAGCGCTCGCGGCGCTGCTGTTCGCGCTCGGACTCCGCGAGCGCGCGCACGAACAGCACGACCAGCGCGATGCCCATCACGATCGACTGCTCGAGCGCCATCAGGATTCCCGCGAGCGCCTGGTCCGAGAGCGCCGACAGTCCCCACACGCGCGCGCGGTGCGTGTAGTACGCGTACAGCGCCGAGGGCGCGAACGCGAGCCCTATTCCGAGCGCACCGACTAGCAGCTTCGTCGACGCCATGTACACGACCGGGCCCATCCCGCTCAGGCGCATGCGCGCGCGAATCGGCGACAGCAGGTGCCACCAGTACAGCGAGCCCGCGAGCACGAACGTCGTGTGCTCGAGCACGTGCACCGCTCGGTGGCGCAGCGCGTCGTCATACGCCGCCGGGATGTGCCACAGCCAGATCACCGCGACGTACAGCGCGACGGCGAACACCGGGTGCGCGAGCACGCCCGCGCGCCGCTCGAGCTCGCTGATCGAGCGCGTCGCCGGTCGCAGCAGCACGCGCGTAAGCCCCAGGATCGCGAGGATCGGGACGAGGTCGAGCAGGAGCACGTGCTGGAGCATGTGCATGAAGAACACCTGGTCGGCGAGCGAGTCCAGCGGCGAGATGAGCGCTCCCAGCCCGAGCACGAGCGCTCCCGCAAAGCAGCACAGGCGCCATGGCGGCGCATCGCGCTCGCGGTGGGGTCCCGCCCGCACCGTGCGCCAGCGCGCCAGGTACGCGCCGCCGAGCGCGAGCGCCGCGATGATCGCCAGCGGGTCGAGCGCCCACGAGAGCTTCGGGCTCACCGGGTAATTGTCCCAGCGCCGCCGTGTCTTGCCGGCCCCGAGGGGGCCGCGGCGTGCTCGACGGATGATGGACAGACGCCACCCGCGCGCGTAGCATTGATCGTGCGGCAGGAAACGATCGAAGGGAGCTCCTGATGCAGATCGAAATCACGGGTCGGAACGTTCCGGTCAGCGACGAGATCCGCGAGCACCTGGACAGGCGTCTCGCGAAGATCTCGAGGCAGGTCTCCGAGCTCGCGCGGTTGGAGATAGAGATCTTCAGGGAGCCCAACCCGCGGGTTGCCGACCGCCACGTCGCCGGCGCGACCCTGTACCTCAAGGGTGTCACGCTGCGCGCGAGCGACTCCGCGCCCGACATGCTCCACGCGCTCAACCTGGTCGTCGACGAGCTCGCACGGCAGGTCAAGCGCCACCGCGACAAACTGCGCAAGCGCCGCGAGGCTCACGCGGCGGCGAGCGACCGCCGATCGCCCGGAACGGCCTCCGGCGGGTTCGCGCCCGCGCCCTCCTGAGCCCGCGCGCGCGGCGTCGGCCGCTCTTGTGAGCAGGGCCGCGCGCTCGCGGGGCGTGTTCGTTCGCTGGTCGCCAAGCGCGGCAGACGCGACTCACATAATCCTCGTTTTATGAAACATCAGGTGCTTTTGTTCTGATAAGCTCGCGCGGTCATCGACCGCGATGGGGGTTGCTCATGGGGATGAGGGGACTTGGGATGAAGGCCGGGCGCGCGCTCGCACTTGCGGGCGCGACGACTACGCTGCTCGCGACGGGCGCCGCCGCGGCGACGGCGAGCTCACTGCCAAAACAGGAAGGCACCGCGCCGCGGCCGGGTCCCGAAGTGCTGTACGCGCCGCTCGCGACGTCCGCGCAGCTGGAAAACGCTCCCAAAAGCGCGTGGCACGCCACGCCGATCCTGATCTCGGGCGCGAGCGCGTACCGGCTTGGCGAGTTCGTCTATCAGGGCTACCTCTACGACGACCACGGCGCGAAGCTCACGACCGACCCCAAGAACCCGATGATGTCGCCCGGCGGCGACCCCTCGGGCGGAGACCTGTTCTCGGCGCCGACCGGCACCTACGACTATCCCTCCGGCAAGGGCTATGACGAAAACGCCGCCAATCTGATCGAACTGCGCGTCAAGCCGTCGAGCACCGCGACGCTGTTCCGCATCTCGCTCAACACGCTCGAAAACGCGAGCCTCGTCGCGACCGCGATCGCGATCGGTGGCACCGAAGGGGTCAACCACCCGTTCCCGTTCGGCGCGAACGTGAGCGCGCCCGCGCAGTACTTCCTCACCGTCCACGGCGAAACCGCCGTGCTCACGAACGCGGAAACCGGCGCCGTCGTGCCGGGGCCGGCCCCCGCGGTCAGCGTGGATCTGGCGCGCCGCCAGATCGCGGTGTCCGTTCCCCACGGCGAGTGGAACCCCGGGTCCTCGGTGGTGCGCCTCGCCGCCGGCGTCGGTCTGTGGAACTCGGGGACGAACAGCTATCTGCTGCCGAAGTCCGAACGGACGGAAACGACCGGCGGCGGCGCGGGCGCAACGGCCAACCCGCCGGCGTTCTACGACGTCGCCTTCCGCTGGAACTCTCAGGAGCCGGTTCCCGGCTCGCCCGAATCGGAATCGACGGCGAACCCGCGCTGGTGGCGCGAGGCGGACCAGGCGCAGGAGCTGGCGAAAGGCGAAATCGGCTCTTTCCACGCCGAAGTCGACTTCGCGAAGCTGCTCGCGAAAGAAAACGACGACATGCCCGGGGGTCCGACCGGGGTCCCGCAGTCGGGCGCGATGGACCGTATCCTCGCCTCGCACTTCTCGGATGGACAGGGCGCCGACTACCTGACCGGCGGCTGCGGCAACGACAAACAATG
Source organism: Solirubrobacteraceae bacterium (assembly GCA_036270715.1). Classification (GTDB taxonomy): domain Bacteria; phylum Actinomycetota; class Thermoleophilia; order Solirubrobacterales; family Solirubrobacteraceae; genus Palsa-744. The sequence continues at coordinate 366 of DATBCA010000016.1, read as the reverse complement.
CATCGGGGAGATGCGCGGCCAGCTGCTGCCGTACGCGATCTACGTGCCGAGCGCGACGCCGCCGGCCGGAGGCTACGGCCTGACGCTGCTGCTTCACTCGCTGTCGGCGAACTACAACCAGTTCACCGGCTCCAACAACCAGTCGCAGTTCGCCAAGCGGGGGGCCGGCTCGATCGTGATCACGCCGTCCGGGCGCGGCCCCGACGCGTGGTATTACGACCGCGGCGGCCAGGACACGTTCGAGGTGTGGGCCGATGCCGCCGCGCACTACCCGCTGAACGCCGCGTGGACCGACATCGCCGGTTACTCGATGGGCGGTTACGGCACCTACAAGTTCACGACCCAGTTCCCGGATCTGTTCGCGCG
>DATBCA010000015.1:0-2839 GCA_036270715.1 Solirubrobacteraceae bacterium | reverse complement strand
GAGCGGCACGCGGTCAGACACCGACGCACAGCGGGCCCCGTTCCCCCTCGCGGTCGCGCAGGCGCCGACGGCGGGGCTGGAGGACGTCCCGCCGAACTCCGCGAGCATCCTCGTCGTCGACGACGACCCCAACTCGCTGCTGTCGCTACGCGCGGTCCTCGAGCCGCTGCGCCAGCGGATCGTGAGCGTCAGCTCGGGCAAGGACGCGCTGCGCTGCCTGCTCGACGAAGAATTCGCGGTCGTGCTGCTCGACATGCGCATGCCGGGGCTCGACGGGATCGAGACGGCGGGTTACATCAGCGCGCGCGCGCGCACGCGCCAGACCCCGATCATCTTCCTGACGGCCTACGGCGAAGACGTCGCGCAGGCGTTTCGCGCGTACGCGGCCGGCGCGGTGGACTACGTCGTGAAGCCTTTCAACGCCGAGCTCCTGCGAAGCAAGGTCGCGGTCTTCGTGGCGCTGCACCACGCGCGCCGCGAGCAGCTGCAGGCGGCGCGCGCGCGCGCGGAGGCCGAGGCCGTCGCGAGCACGTTCGGCAAGCTGCAGTCTTTCTCCGACGCCGCGCTCGCGCACCTCGAGCTGGACGACCTGCTTCCGGAGCTCTTGGTTCGCATCGAGGCGGTGCTGGGGGCGGACGCTGCAGGCGTGCTGCTGGGTGACGCGGACGGCGACGCGACGAGTCTCGTCACGCACGACGGCCGCAACTGCGGCCGCACCGAGCCAGCTCCCGCTGAGCTTCTGCAGCTATTCGCGCCGCCGCTGCGCGGCGAGCGCATGGCGCTGGATGCCGTCGAGGCGTCCGCGGCCGGTCCGGCGCTGGCGCACCTGGAAGCGAGATCGCTGATTGCCGCGCCGCTGCGGGCCCGCGGGCGCTCGCTCGGGGCGATGTTCGCGTGCTCACGCGCCGCGCGGAACTTCCACGAGAACGAAGTCGTCCTGCTCGGGCTGTGCACGGAGCGCGCGGCGATAGCGGTCGAGCATGCGCGCAGCTACGACCGCGAGCGCGGCCTCGTCGAGCTCCTGCAGCGCCACCTTCTGCCGAACCAGCTTCCCGGCATCGACGGCATCGAGCTCGCGGCGCGCTACCGGCCGAGCGAGCGCGTCGCCAGGGTCGGCGGGGACTGGTACGACGCGATCGCCCTGCCGCAAGGCGGCGTCGGCGTGGCGATCGGCGACGTGGTCGGTCACGGCGTTGGCGCCGCCGCACTGATGAGTGAACTCCGGTCCGCGCTGCGCGCGTATGTATTGGCGGAGCCGCTGTCGCCCGCGACGGCGCTCGGGTCGCTCAACGCGCTCGCGGTTCGGACGCACAACGAGATGGTTGCGACGCTCCTGTACATGGTCATCGACACCGAGGCGGGCGAGGCGCGGTTCGCGAGCGCAGGGCATCCGCCGCCGCTGCTGCTGAGCGCGGACGGCAAGGCGCGGTACGTCGAGCATCGGTACGCCCCGCCACTCGGCGTCGCCGCGCACACCCACTTCGAGGACTCGCCCGCCGAGTTCGGCCCGGGCGCGACGCTGCTCCTGTACACCGACGGGGTCGTGGAGCGTCGCGGCGAGGTGCTCGACGTGGGGCTCGAGCGACTCCGCGACGCTGTGCTCGCCGGCCCGAAGGTACTGGATGCGCTCTGCTCGCAGGTCTTGCGCGTGGCGCTGAACGGCGCCGGCGTCCCCGACGACGCGGCGCTGCTCGCCGTGCGCAGAGTCCCGTTGTCGCAGCACTTGAAGGTGCGGGTGCCGGCTGAGCCCGGGTCACTCGCGGTCGTTCGCGAACGGCTCGGCCGCTGGCTCGCCGAGGGTGGAGCGAATGCCGATGAGCGCTTCGCGGTCACGGTCGCCGCCAACGAGGCGTGCGCAAACGCCGTTGTCCACGCCTACGGCCCGCGCCCTGGGCCCACCATGTCGCTGGTCGGCAAGCGCGCCGCAGGCTCGATAACCATCGAGGTCTCCGACGCCGGGCGCTGGCGCGCGCCGCGCGGCGGCGGAGGTCGTGGCCTGGACCTCATGGAGCGACTCATGGACGAGGTTAAGGTCTCGCACGGGGAGCGCGGGACGACTGTGCGCCTGCGAAAGAACCGACCGTCGGCGGCGCAGGAGACAAGCGCATGACGCCCTCCGCCGACAACGCGGCGCTCGCGCGGATAGAGCAAACCGTCGCCGAGGACGTTTCCCTGATAGCGGTGTCGGGCGAGGTCGACATCTCAAACGTGAAGGACCTCAGGGAGGCCGCGTACGCGCTGCCCAACGACGCTCTCGGCGTCGTCGTCGACCTCACGCAGACGAGGTTCATGGACAGCACCACGGTGGGCCTCTTGTTCGACCTGCGCGCGAACCTCGCGCGACGCCGGCAGGCCTTGCGAGTCGTATGCCCCGACGGGTCCATTCCCCGGCGCCTGCTCGAGGTCACATGCTTCCCGGCGGATACGCTCGTGGACCCCGACGTGACTGCGGCGGTCGCGTCGATTCGCCTAGAGCTCGCGCAGGCGGAGTAGACCGGCGAGCGCGCGGCGGACGAAGGCGCGCGGAGCGCGTCCGCCGCGTTCGCGGACCGACGGGAGCAGGCGGCGGCGCGGGCCACGAAACAGGCCCTTAACCGCCGGGCGGTGGCCGCGCCCACCGCGCGGCCACCACCTCGGGAGGACAACCGGAAGGGCAATGGACTTGTGGCGACGACCGTGACGCCACTCCCTTCACGTGGTGAGCTACCCAACGGTTGCGAAAACCAAACCGGACCCGGCACTCGAGCGCGGCGCGCGTCCTGTGCTCACGCAGCGGTGCGTCGTGGTGCGACTCGGGGGACCGGCGGCGAGGCGACGCGCGCTCAGGCCGGGGAGGGCT
>DATBCA010000014.1:0-4865 GCA_036270715.1 Solirubrobacteraceae bacterium | reverse complement strand
GCGACCCGGAGCGCTCGAGGAGCAGCCGCAAGTGAGCGCTGCCGCGAGCGTGAGCGCTGCCGCGAGCGCGAGCGCCGCGGCCAGCGCGCGAGGCGTCACGCGTGCGCGCGCTCGAGCGCCGGCAGCGGTGGAGGCGCCGCGAGGAGCCGCCGGCCTCACGCGCCACGGGCGCGAGCGCTCACGCGGTCGCGCCCGCGCCAAGCTCGAACGTCACGCCGGTCAGCTCCTCGCAGACGCTCCACAGCCGCGCGGCGACCTGCTCGTCGCGCGCGGCGCGGCTGCTGCCGACGACCTTCGGATGGCCGCGGAATTCGCCGAGGCCGTCCGGGCCGACGTAGACCCCGCCTTCGAGCCCGGGCGCGGTTGCCGCGAACAGGATCGGCAGCGCACCCATGTCGGCGCTCTGGGCGATCACGAGGTTGGTGAAGACCATGACGACGCGATCGAGCAGCGGCGGCGCGGCGGACTGGAGGTTGGTGGCGGCGTAGCCGGGGTGCGCGGCGAGGCTCTTGACGCTGGAGCCGGAGGCGCGCAGGCGGCGGTCCAGCTCGAGCGCGAAGGAGAGGTCCGCGAGCTTCGATTGGCCATACGCCGTCCAGCGCATGTAGCGGCGCTCGGACTGGAGGTCGTCGAAGTTGATCTTGCCCATCTTGTGGGCGTTGCTCGAGACGGTCACCACGCGCGCGTCCTCGCGGCCCTGCATCAGCCCGATCAGCAGCGCGGTGAGCGCGAAGTGGCCGAGGACGTTGGTGCCGAACTGCAGCTCGAAGCCATCCTCCGTCTCGCGCCTCGGCGGCGCCATCACGCCGGCGTTGTTGACGAGCAGGTCGAGGCCGGCGTGCTTGGCCGCGAAGTCGGTCGCGAACGCGCGTACCGACGCGAGGCTCGCGAGGTCGAGCGCGGCGAGCTCCGGCGAGGCATCGGGGCTCGCGACACGTTCGACCTCGTGCAGCGCGGTCTCGCCCTTGGCGGCGTTGCGGCAGGCGAGGACGACGCAAGCGCCGCGGCGGGCGAGCTCGCGTGCGGTCGACAGGCCGAGTCCGCTGTTCGCGCCGGTGACGATCGCGGTGCGCCCGCTCTGGTCGGGGATCTGCTCAGTGCTCCACTTGCTCATCTCGGTCCTCCCTCGCTTGGACGTTGGGCTCTCACGGCACGAGCACGAGCTTTCGGTGCGGGCTCGCGGCGAGCCTCTCCCAAGCGGCGCGCACCTCCGCGAGAGGGATCCGCTCGACCTCGACGCGCAGGCCGCCAGCGACGGCGAGCTCGGCCATGCGGAGATACGCCTCGCGCTTGACCTCGGGCGGCGCGTAGACGTTGCTGTGACCCAGGATGTCGAGCATCTTGCCGCGAATCGCGGCCGAGGAAAGCGTCGAGGTCTGGCCGGCGGACGTGCCGAGCGTGACGAGGCGAGCGCGGAAGCTTGCGGCCTCAGCCGCAGCGGCGAGCGGCTCCCCGAAGAGCGGATCCACGACGACGTCGATGCGTCCGTCGGCGGCATCGCGGAGCGCCGATGCGAGCTCGCCGGGCTCGCCGATGCCCACCGTGGCGTCGGCGCCGAGCGCCCGCGCGAGCTCGAGGCCATCCTGCGAGCGCGCGGCGGCGACGACGCGCCCGGCGCCGAGGTGCCTTGCGGCCTGCACGGCGATCTGGCCGAGGACGCCGCTCGCGCCGAGCACCACCACGTGCTCGCCCGCTTTCATCCGCGCGCGCCAGTCGAGCGCGAGCCATGCGGCGAGGCCCGCTATCCCCAGCGCGATCGCGACGCCATCGTCGAGCGCATCGGGCAGCGGATACGCCGCGGCGGGGTCGATCAGCGCGAGCTCGGCCATCGATCCGTACGGCGGAATCGGCGCATCGAAGTACACGCGCGTCCCGTCGAGGACGCCGACGCCCTCGCGTCCGGCGACCGACGGGACGGGCGGCACGCCGGCGTAGAACACGCCGGCGGCGATCGCGATGTCGACGGGGTTGAGCCCGGCGGCGCCGACTTGCACGACCGCCTGGCCGCCGTTCGGGCTCGGCGCAGGGAACTCGCCGTATTCGGGCACCCCGAGCTCGGGCAGGACAGCGGCCTTCACCGGCACACCGCCTGCGCGCGGGAGCGTGGCGCCGTCCTCTCTCGAGCGCGCGCGAACACCGCGTCTCAGCCGAACTTCGTCACGGGCCGCTCGACGAGCTCCCCGTCGATGCGCAGATCGACCTTCTCGTTGTAGAACGAGATCATGCCGGCGATGCGCTCGCTCTCGGGCAGCGGCGTCGGATAGCTCCAGGCGACGTTCTCGTGCAGGCGCCCGCCGATGCGTGCGCCGAACGACAACGCTCGGCCCTTGTACGGGCAGTGAGTGACGAGCTCGCCGAGCTCGAGCATGTCCATTCGCACGTGCGTCTTGGGGAGATACCAGCGCGTGGGCAGTCCGGTCTCGAACAGCGCACGCGCGCTCGTCGACTCCGCGAGCGTCGCGCCGTCGAGCTCGACTTGGACGCGTCGCGAGCTGGGAAGGATGTCGACCCGCGTGTACGGGTCGCGCGCGTGCGTGAACACCTCCTCGTCCTCCTCGAACCATGCGTCCATCGCCTGCCAGTCCAGGCGCACGGTGTCGCGAAGCTCCGCGATCGGCGACTCCGAATAGCGCAGCGCGGCGCCCACGGCTTCCTTTCCGCCGGCCGTCACCGTAAGGCGCTCGGCGTCGCCGCGGCTCGGCGAGTGCTCGCTCGAGCCGTCGGCGGAGAGCAGCTCCGTGCGAACGTCGGACGCGGGGAAGTAGTAGGTCGGGTAGTAGGGAGCCTCCCACACGAGCAGCGGACGCACGGTGTCGACGACGAGCTCCGCGCCAAGGTACGCGCGGACGCGCTTGGCGCCGTGCTCGACGCGCACACGGCCGCGGACGGAGCTTCCATCGCTTGCGCTGTGCTCGTGCGTCGCGCTCATACACGTACGGTACGTCGTTCGCCCGCGCGACGCGCACCGACCGATCGAAGATCGGCCAGCGGCGAGGAAGGCGGCGCGCGCGATACTCCCGCGCCCGCGCCGCGCGGTGCACGGCGCGACGCGGACGCAGGCGGCCCCAGGCCCTCGGGGTCGGGCTCGAGCCCGTGTCAGGGTCGAGCCTCTCTCAGGGAGCACGTCCTCGTGAACCTGTGCGCACGACTCGCGACCTCGGATCACCGCGCGATGAAAAAAATTCGTCACGCGGAGCGCGCCGGCGCAGCCGCCAGCGCGACAGAGCTACGACGCCAGCATGCGCGCGACGCGCATGTCGACGCGCGCGCCCCTGAACGGGACGCCCTCGGCCTCGAGCAGCGCGCGCTGGCGCGCGCCCTTCGCGAGCGAGCCGTCGGCGCGCACGACGCGGTGCCAGGGAGCGGCGTCGGCTGGCGTCACCGCGAGCACGGCGCCCGCGTGGCGCGGTGAGCCGGGCGAGCAGTCGCCGTAGGTACGCACGAATCCCGGCGGGATCGCGCGGACGCACTCGAGGACGAGCTGATCACGAGTCGAGGAGACGATCCGAGTATCCCGGAGCGCGTCGGCGGGGACGCCGTACGCGACGCGCTGCGCACGGCGAGACGCCTCGGTAGGCCAAGTGCATTTACCCTCCGGAGGTGTCCGAGCGTGAGGTCAGACGCACACGAGCGCGCATCGTCGCGGCGGCGCGCACGCTGAACCGTGAGCCGCGGCTCGTCGAGACGGCGCGGCGCGCGCGCGAGTGGGCCCTCGGAAGCCAGCAGGTGGGCGACCGCCTGTCTACCGCGCGCGGGCGCCCGAGCGACCTGGCGGTTCGCCATGTGGCGGCACTCGCGGGCTCGGAACCGGGTGTCATCGGGGAGCTCGGCCTCACGGCCGCTCAGGCGTGGCAGCGGCTGTCGGAGGCTCAGGGCCGCGGCCGCGGCGAGCTCGACATCGCGGTCGTGTTCATGGACCTGGCGGGCTTCTCGAGTTGGGCGCTGGAATCGGGCGACGAGCTCGCGATCGAGCTGCTGAGGCAGGTCTCGGACGCGATCGAGCCGCCGATCCTCTCCCGCGGCGGAGAGGTCGTCAAGCGTCTCGGCGACGGGTTGATGGGCGCGTTTGCGGATCCCGCGAGCGCGACCTGCGCGACGCTCGAGGCGTGTGCGCGCACGGAGGCGATCGAGGTCGGCGGCTACCGTCCGCGCCTGCGCGGCGGCGTACATTTGGGGCGCCCGCGAAAGATCGGCGGCGACTACTTCGGTGTCGACGTGAACATCGCGGCGCGGCTCGCGCAGGCCGCGCGGCCGGGTGAGGTGCTCGTGTCCGACCGCACGCTGCGAACGCTCGACGAGGAGACGGTCTCGCGTAGCGAGCGGCGTCCGTTCAGCGCAAAGGGCGCACCGGACGATCTCGTCGCTCACGCGGTGCCGCGTCCGCGCTGACCACGCTCCGGCCGATCACCGATCGGTCGCGCACCGGCGCGAACAGCTCGACCGGCTCGGACTTTCCCTTGAGCGGCATCGTCCCGCGCGAGGCGACGAGCGCCGGGCGCAGGAGCGCGTCGCGCGTAGCGCGGGTGAGGAGAAGGCAGTCGTCGGTTCCGCGCGTCGCCTGCTCGACGCGCGCGGCGACGTTGACGGCGTCTCCGATGACGCTGAAGTTGAGCCTGCCGGCCCCGCCGATCGAGCCGGCGACGACGCGCCCGCTGTTGATGCCGACGCAGACGCCGAGCGCGCCGCCCGCGCGCTCGAGCTCGTCGAGCATCTCGAGCCCGGCCGAGAGCGCGCGATCGGCATGGTCGGGGAACCCCTCCGGCGCGCCGAAGACGGCGAGGAGACCATCGCCGAGGAACTTGTCCACGTGCCCGCCGTGGCGGTCGACGATCGGCACAAGCAGCCCGAACAGCGCGTTCAGCGAG
>DATBCA010000013.1:0-3228 GCA_036270715.1 Solirubrobacteraceae bacterium | reverse complement strand
CCGCCGTCGCGGAGATGGCGCGCGTACTGGCGCGCGAAGCCCGCGATGAACATCGGGTTGTAGCGCGCGTAGCGCCGCCACAGCCGTCGCGGCTCGCGCGAGAGGCGGTAGCTCCACTCCAGCCCCGCGCGCTGCATCCAGCGCGGCGCCTGCGAGACGAGGCCCGCGTGGAAGTCGAACGCCGCGCCCACGCCCACGAGCAACGGCGCCCGCAGGTGCGGCCGCGCGCGCGCCATCCACAGCTCCTGCTTCGGCTGTCCCGTACCCACCCACACGACGCTCGCCCCCGAGTCGTCGATCGCCGCGAGTGCGCGCGCGTTCTCGTCTGCGTCGAGCTCGCGAAAGGGGGGCGAGAATCCGCCCGCGATGACCAACCCGGGAAAGCACTCCGAAAGCCGCCGTTCGAGCAGCCGCAGGGCCCCTTGCGAGCGCCCCCCGTAGAGGTAAATCGGAGTTCCGCTGCCGGCCGCGCGCGCGCAGAACGCCGCCATCAGATGTGGGCCGTAGACGCGCGTCGCGCGCGAGTGACCGAGCGCGCGCAGCGCCCACACCAGCGGCTGGCCGTCGGGCACCGCGAGCGTCGCGCCCAGCACCGCCTCGCGCGTCGCCGCGTCCTCCTGGGCAGACATCACGAGGTTTACCGCCGCAGCCGTCACATAGGCGCGATCGCCGGCGGCGATCAGCGCCTCCATCCAATCGAGCACGTGCTCGTAGTCGGAGACCGCGAGCGGCACGCCCAGAATCTCGGCGGTCGGCGGCTTCGCCGGCGGGCCCACGCGATCAGCGGCTGTCGTCGGTGCGGCGATTAGGAGAAGATACGCGCGGCGCGTGGGGATCGATTCCGACTTCTGGACAGGGCGTCGCGTTCTCGTCACCGGCCACACCGGCTTCAAGGGGGCCTGGCTGACGCTGTGGCTGAGGCTGCTGGGGGCGGATGTCTCGGGCCTCGCGCCCGCGCCGCCAACGCGTCCGTCGCTGTACGACCTCGCGCGCGCGGGCGACGGCGTGCGCGAGTTCGCGGTGGACGTGCGCGACGCCGCCGCCGTGCGCGACGCCGTTCGCAGCTCCGCGCCCGAGGTCGTCCTGCACCTCGCCGCGCAGCCGATGGTCCGCAGCGCGCTCGCCGAGCCCGCGAGCACGTACCTCGTCAACGTCCTCGGCACCGTCAACGTGCTCGACGCCGTGCGCACCGGCGGGAACGATGTCCGCTCGGTCGTCGTCGTCACCTCGGACAAGTGCTACGCGAACCCCGCCGGCGCCGACTCCGCCGGCTCGCCGGCGAAGCGGTTCGTCGAGGACGACCCTCTCGGCGGGAGCGACCCGTACTCGAGCTCCAAGGCCTGCGCCGAGCTCGTCACAGCCGCGTACCGCAGCTCGTACTTCTCGAGCGGCGACGGTCCGCGCGTCGCATCGGCGCGCGCAGGGAACGTGCTCGGCGGCGGAGATTGGGGCGAGGACCGCCTCGTCGCGGACGCCGTCCGCGCCGTCGGCACGCGCGAGCCGATGCGCGTGCGAAACCCGCACGCCGTGCGTCCGTGGCAGCACGTGCTCAACCCGCTGAGCGGCTATCTCGTCTTGGCGCAGGAGTGCGCACGCTCGTCCGAGGCCGCGCGCGCGTGGAACTTCGGTCCTCGGCCCGCGGACGAGCGACCGGTCAGCTGGGTGCTCGAGCGGCTGTCCGAGCTGTGGCGTGGCGAGCTGCGCTGGGAGCTCGACGCCGCCGCGCATCCGCCGGAGGCGAGCCACCTGGCGCTCGACTCCGCGGCCGCGGAAGCGCAGCTCGGGTGGACGCCTCGGTGGAATCTCGAGCGGGCGCTCGAGATGGTCGTCGCGTGGCACGACGCGGAACGCCGCGGGGAGGACATGCGCTCGGTCACGCTCGCTCAGATTCAGGAGTTCGTCGCGCCGGGCGCCTGAGCGCGCGCATTTTTCCCGCACGTTGCGGCGATCGTGACCGCCCGCGCGCGGCGCGCCGCCCGCGCAACCCCAGGTATCCATAATCTTGCCCGCCGGTGAGCCCGCTGAGCATTCGTCGCTATCGCGCCGAGCGCCTGCTGCGCGCCGATTTCGAGCGGCTCAGGGGGACCGTGATAGCGCTCGCGGAGCGCAGGCTGCGGGCGGCCGATGCGTGTCTGGACCGCAGCGACCTCGACGCCGCGTACTCGCAGGCCTGGCACGGCCTGTACGCGGCGGTGCTCGAAGGCCGGGAGATCGACAATCCCGCCGGCTGGCTTGCGACCGTCACCTTTCGCAGGGCCGTCGACGAGCACCGTTCCCGCGCGCGTGCGCGCAGCGCCGCCGCACCGTTCGAGCGCGCGACGGCGCGCGCGCTGAGCGGCGATCGGCCCGAGCGCCAAGCCGCGGCCGAGCCGGATCTCGCGTCGGCGCTCGATGATCGCATCCGCCTGCGCCGGCTCATGGAGGGCCTGCGCGCGCGCCTGTCGGGACGCGAGCTGGAGGCCGCCTCGCTCTGCTACCTGCAGGGCCTCCCGCGCGCGCAGGCGGCGGCGAGGATGGGCGTCAGCGACGCCGCGATGCGCCGGCTGATGGACGGCCGCCGCGGGCGACCAGGCGTCGCGCGGAAGTTCGGCTCGCTCGTCGGCGCGATCGACTCCGGAGACTGGTGCGCCGAGCAGGGGTCGCTCATGCGCGGGTTCGCCTTCGGGATCCTCGATCCAGAGGGTCGGCGCTACCAGCTCGCCGTTTCGCACCACCGCGAGTGTCCCGCGTGCCGCTCGTATGTGCTCTCGCTGCGCGGGCTCGCCGCGGTGCTGCCCCCGGCGCCGCTGCTCGTCCGCCTGGCGCTGCTGGCGAGCTCCGGCGCCGGAGCGGGAACCGGCGCGAGCGCAGCGACGGGGAGCGCGGGCGCGGGCGCGGCTGGCGCAGGCGCGGGAGCCGGCGTGGCGGGTGCAAGCGGGGGCGCGGTGTCTGCGACGGGCGCGGCAGGCGGGGGGTTGCTGATCGCGGGCGCGGGACCGGCCGCGACCAAGCTCGCGGTCGGCTGCCTGCTCGCGCTCGGGGTCGGTGCGGGCTGTGTCGCGTTGGGGGGACCGGGCGACCACGCGCGAGCCGGCGGGCGCGCGCACGTGCGCGCGCGCGTGCTGCACGCAGGCGTCCTCGCGCCCACGGCAGCCGCCCTCGGCGCCGGCTCCTCGGCACTCGGCGGCGCCGTCGGCGCGCCTGCGCGCGCGTCCGCGCACGCCGCCGCGGCGCCGCCCCGAGCATCCG
>DATBCA010000012.1:0-5529 GCA_036270715.1 Solirubrobacteraceae bacterium | reverse complement strand
ACCCCCCAAGCGTAGTCTCGGGGCCCCTGCGATAATTCGTTGACCGCGCAACTATGACCACCTTCTACCGCCTCCTCGGCTTCCTACGGCCCTATAAGTCCGCGCTCGCTGTGTCCTGGGCGCTCGCGAGCGTCGCGATGGTGATGACGGTGCTCCTGCCCTACCTGATGGGGCAGGCCGTCGAAAAGATTCATCGCGGCACCTCGGCCGCGCACCGCGCCGACGCCGTCGCGCGCGCACACGACCGCCACCAGCTGACGCTGCTCGCGGGCGCGATCGTGCTCGCGGTGCTCGCGCGCTGGGCGCTCACGTACTGGCGGCGGATGATCGCGGGGCGCGTCTCGCTCGGCATCGAGTACGACCTGCGCGAGCGCGTCTACGGGCACCTGCAGCGACTCGAGCTCGGCTTCTTCGACCATCAGCAGACCGGACAGCTGATGTCGCGTGCGACCGTCGACCTGCAGGCTGTTCGCTTCTTCCTCGGCTACGGCCTCGTGTTCATCCTGCAGTCGATCCTCACGATCCTGCTCGCGGGCGCCGCGATGATCAAGCTGAACCCCGAGCTGGGGCTGATCTCGCTTGCGCCCGTGCCGTTCGTCGTCCTCATCTCACAGCGCTACGGGCGCATCGCGCGGCCCGCGATCCAGGAGGTCCAGCAGCGCATCGCCGAGCTGACCGCGAACGCCGAGGAGAACATCTCGGGCGTACGCGTCGTGAAGTCGTTCGCGCGCGAGCCGCTGCAGCTCGCGCGCTTCCGGCGCACCACCGGCCGCGTGTTCGAGCAGGCGATGGTCGCAACGCGCATCGAGGCGAAGTTCAACCCGATGATCGGCTTCCTGCCCCAGCTCGGGCTCGTCGCGGTGCTGCTCGTCGGTGGGCGCGCGGTGATCCACGGCCACCTCTCGCTGGGCGACTTCACCTCCTTCTACCTCTACCTCAACATGCTGATCGGCCCGATGCGCGCGCTCGGCGTGACGCTCGGGCTCGCCCAGCGCGCAACCGCGTCCGGCGCCCGCATCTTCCAGGTGCTCGACCGCGAGCCGCGCCTGCGCGCGCCCGCGGGCGCGCGCGCGCTGCCGCCGGGCAACGGGCACGTGGAGATGCGCGGGGTGACGCTGCGCTACGACACGCAGGACGGCGAGCTCGGGCCGGCCTACACGGCCGCGGGGAGCGGCGCCAGATCATCGCACGCGACCAGTGCGCCCGAGGTGTTGCACGACATCGACCTCGACGTCCCCGCCGGAACGACCGTCGCGCTCGTCGGGGCGACGGGGTCCGGGAAGACGAGCCTCGTCGCGTTGATCTCGCGGCTCTATGACCCGAGCGACGGCACGATCCTGCTCGATGGCGCAGACGTCGCCTCGCTCGATCTGAGCTCGCTGCGCCACGCCGTCGCCGTCGTCAGCGACGACCCGTTCCTGTTTTCGGCGAGCGTCGCCGAGAACGTCGCCTACGGTCGCAGCGACGCGAGCGCCGCCGAGATCGAAGCGGCGGCGCGGCGCGCGCAGGCATACGACTTCATCACGCGACTGCCCGACGGCTTTTCCACGCGCGTCGGCGAGCGCGGGTTCACGCTCTCCGGCGGCCAGCGCCAGCGGATCGCGATCGCGCGCGCGCTGCTCGTCGACCCGCGCGTGCTGATCCTCGACGACGCGACCTCCTCGGTGGACGCGTCGACCGAGCGTCAGATCAAGCTCGCGCTCGCCGAGGCGATGGCGGGCCGCACGACGTTCATCATCGCCCACCGCCTCTCGACGATCGCGCTTGCCGACGAGATCGTCGTGCTCGACGACGGGCGCGTCGCCGCGCGCGGGACGCACGACGAGCTGCTCGATGCCTCGCCGCTGTATCGCGAGATCGTCGAGAAGGGCCTGCCCGACCAGGTATTCCTCACACGCAAGCCGATCTCTGATCGGTCGCGCGAGCGCGAGGTGAGCGGCCTGTGAGCGCGCACGGCGGCGCGCGCGGCGTCGCGACGGGCTTTCGCGGCCCGCAGTGGGAAGGCGAGCGCGCGAGCAAGGGGGCGCGCGGGCGCAACCTGCGCGGGCTCGTCGCGCTGCTCGCGCCGTACCGCGCACGCGTCGTCCTCGCGCTCGTCGCGCTGCTCGTCGGCACCGCAGCGTCGATCGCGCCACCGCTGCTCGCGAAGGAGGCGATCGACCGCGGCATCGTGCGCCACGACTCCACCGCGCTCGCGATCGTCGTCGCCGCGTTCCTGGTCTCGGGGCTTCTGGTCTGGGCGATGACGTACGCGCAGACGTACCTCGTCGGCTGGGTCGGCCAGCGAGCGCTCGCCGACCTGCGGATACGGATCTTCGGCCACCTGCAGGGCCTCTCGATCGGCTTCTACGACAGCCGCCCCGCGGGCGTGCTGATCTCGCGCATGACCAACGACGTCGAGGCGCTCGACAGCCTCGTCACCGACTCCGTGGTCACACTCTTCCAGGCCGGGCTGACGCTGATCGGAACGATCGCGATCCTGCTCCTGCTCGACGTGAAGCTCGCGCTGCTCACGTTCACGATCTTCCCGCTCCTCGCGGGCGGGAGCCTGTGGTTCCGGCTGGTGTCCGCGAACGCGTTTCGGCGCACGCGCGAGACGATCGGCGCGATCACCGCGTACCTGCAGGAGACGCTCTCGGGGATCCGCGTCGTGCGCAGCTTCGCCCAGGAGCCGCGCCACGAGCGGCAGTTCGCCAACCTCAACGCCGACAACCGGAACGCCAACATGCTCACCGTCAAGCTCAACGCGCGCTATTTCCCGACCGTCGAAATGCTCTCCGGCATCGCCGTCGCGGGGATCGTCCTGTACGGCGGCCTGCAGGCGATTGACGGCCACATCACCGTCGGCACGGTCGTCGCGTTCGTGGCGGCGCTCTCGTACCTGTTCGAACCGATCCAGCAGCTGTCGCAGCTGTACACGACCTACCAGTCCGGCATGGCCGCGCTCGAGAAGATCTTCCAGCTGCTCGACTCGCGGGCGGATGTCGCCGACCCGCCCAACGCGACGGCGCTCGCGCGCCTCCGCGGCGAGGTGCGCTTCGAGGACGTCTCGTTCAGCTACGCAGCCGCGAAGGAGCGCGCGCGGCGAGGCGGCGGGGCGAGCGCGAATGGCGCGCACGCGGAGCCCGCGGCGAAGGCGCTCGATGACGTCAACATCACGATCGTCCCCGGCCAGACCGTCGCCCTCGTCGGCGCGACCGGCGCAGGGAAGTCGACGATGGCGAAGCTGATCGCGCGCTTCTACGACCCGACGTCGGGACGCGTCCTGGTCGACGGCCACGACCTGCGCACCGTGCAGAGCGCCTCGCTGCGCTCACAGATGGGGATCGTGCCCCAGGAGGCGTTCCTGTTCTCGGGCACGATCCGCGAGAACATCGCCTTCGGGCGTCCCGACGCGAGCGACGAGGAGATCCGCGAGGCCGCCGCCACGGTCGGGGCCGACGCGTTCATCGACGCGCTCGAGCGCGGCTACGACACCGAGGTGGGCGAGCGCGGGGCGCAGCTCTCCTCCGGTCAGCGCCAGCTCGTCGCGTTCGCGCGCGCGCTCATCGCCGACCCACGCATCCTCGTCCTCGACGAGGCGACCTCGAACGTGGACATCCACACCGAGAGCCGCATCGAGCAGGGCTTGCGCCGCCTGCTCGCGGGGCGCACCGCGATCGTGATCGCGCACCGCCTCTCGACGATCCGGCAGGCCGGCCGCATCGTCGTGCTCGAACACGGACGGATAGTCGAGCAGGGCACGCACGACGAGTTGATCGCGGCCGAGGGCCGCTATTACGACCTGTATCGCGACTGGGCGACTCAGGCGGCGGCTTAAGACTTCGTAATTCACGTTTGGCGCGCCGCGTGAGGGGCATCCGCGGTAAGACCGCCAACGACGAGAACGACGGAGGTACATGATGCCGCGCGTGCTGGTTATGACAGACGACGCCAAGCGGGAGATCCTGCTCGACGAGCTCGTGAACCCGGAGCACCTCGGGAGCGAGCACTCGGCAGAGCAGCTGATCGAGCGCCTGGCGTGGAGCATCGAGGACGCAGCCGACGCCGAAGCCGGGGCGATCAGAGAGCCGGCGACGCACCGCTAGTCGGACTGGGTGCTGGGAGGAGGCATGAACGCCCACGTTGCATACTCGCGGGCCGCACTCGCGCTTGGCTTGCGCCGCAAGCGGGTATCCGACGCTCTGGGATGAGGAACGCACGGCTCTCCTTCGCGCTGGACCAGGTGACCCATGCGCGCAGGGCGCTCGGTCTCGCCGCCAGCGACCTGGCGGTGATGCGCTATCGCGGACCCGGAGCGCTTGGCGACGCAAGCGACGAGCTCACGATCGAGCTGGAGCGAATCTGCGACCTCGCGCACGAGCTCGACCGCTGCGCCGCGAACCTCGGCGAGGTCAGCAGCGTGAAATTGGGATGACGGAAGCCGGACTAGTGCGCGCGGTAGAACGCGTCACGCTCGCGTGCCGGGCTCTCACCGCAGCCGCGGGCGACCTCGCCGTCGCTCGGCGCCACGGCGAGGTGCCGCCCGCGGGGACCGTCGAGGAGCTGAACGTCGAGGTCGAGCACGTCTGCGAGCTCGCGCACGAGCTCACCCGTTGTGCGGCCAGCCTCGACACGCTCGCGGGGACTCCGGCGCCGTAGGGTCACACGGCGGCGCGACGGCGGGTGCCGCCGTTGCCGTGTCGTGACGGGCGCCGTCGGCCATCAGCCGCCGCCCTGCCGGGCTGCGTGAGTCTTGGCGAACGCCGCACGCGGCGTCTCGTTGCTCACGCGGTAGGGCTTGACGCTGCGGTAGGTCTCCTCGGCGTTGACACGTTGCTGCTCTATGAACCCCCCGCGCAGCAGAAGTCCGATCGCCATGTCGCCCTCCCGCCGTTTCAGGTGAGCGCGCGTACGGATCGTGGGAGCGGTCGCGTTCGGGTTGGCCTCGATGGTGCGCGAGACCAGCTGCAAGAGGTCCCGCACGCCCGCGCGTTGCTCGTCGGTCAGCGCCATCTCGTCCCCTCGCGATCAACCTGCTGTACGTATCGACAAATGGCGCGCCTCCCCACGCCCACATCGTGTCACGTCGCGAGACGCGCGCGCGTCCATGCGACCGCCCATTGACATCGCTTTGGTCCGAGCTCACGGACACGAAAGTCTCGGAGGATGCGAGGTGCGCGCGTTTGACACGCCTGCGATGAGGGCATAGCTACGGCGTAAGCCGCACGCCAGAGCGCTGCGGCTGGGAGGCGGACAAGCGAGTCGGCCGCTTGCCGGCGCCGGCACGGACGCTTGAAGGAGCGTCCGGCAGGCGGTCGATTGCGCCGTTGGGCGAAAACTGCGCGGAGTTTGCGGCTTCGCCTGCGTGCTCGCTCGGTCCCAAATTGCGCGAACGATCTGCGCGTCGTCCGGCAACCGCACTACGCTTCTCACCGCAGCATCAGAAGTCCTCCCTCCCAGGGCCCGCGCTCTCCTCCTCCTAGTGCGGGCCCTGTTTTCGTTGCCGCCGCGCAGACCGGCACGAATCCCGGGCGCGAGCGGTCTCCT
>DATBCA010000011.1:0-1541 GCA_036270715.1 Solirubrobacteraceae bacterium | reverse complement strand
TAGGATCAGTGGCGCATGCGCTGTACGATCCCGCCGTTGGCCGTTTGCGGCCTCGCGCTGCTCGCGGTGCAGGGCTGCGGCTCCTCGTCGGGCCCGAACACGTCAGCGAGCGGCGCGGGAGCGCCGAGGGCCGGCGCAGGCGCGACCGCCGAAGCGCCGAACGCGCTGTCCGCCGAGGCCAAGTCGGCCGCAACGGGAGACATTCCCGATAATCAGATCTTCCTCACCTACACGAGCTCGAGCCCGCGCTACGCGATGCTCTACCCCGAGGGCTGGGCGCTGAAGGGCAGCGGCGCCAACACGACGATCTCGGACAAGAACAACATCGTGCACGTCGTCATCGCCAGCGGCGCCGCCCCCACGACGGCCGGCGTGAGCGCGGAGCTGAGCGCGCTCAAGCGCTCGACGCCGTCGCTCGAGTTCACCGCGCCGAGCGCGATCCAGCTGAGGTCCGGGCCGGCGGTCAAGGCCACCTACACGACGCGCAGCGCGCCCAACCCGGTAACGGGTAAGAGCGTGCTGCTGATGGTGGACCGTTACGAGCTGAGCAAGGGCAACCTCCGCGCGACGATCGATCTTGGCACGCCGAGCGGGGTGGACAACGTCGATGCGTATCGCAAGATGGTCAACAGCTTCATCTGGCAGTGAGGATGGACGGCGACGCCGAGAGCCTGTATGTGGAGCCGGAGTCGCGCGAGCGTGCGATCGACTGGCCCGCGCTGCAGTTCAACGACGTCTTCAAGATCTATCGCTCCGGGCCCGTCGAGACGGTCGCGCTGCGCGGCCTGGAATTCGAGGTCGCGCGCGGCGAGCTCGTCGCGGTGCTGGGACCGTCCGGCTGCGGCAAGAGCTCGATGCTCGCGCTCGCGGCTGCGCTCGACGAGCCCTCGGCCGGCGAGATTCGAGCGGGAGAGCGCTCGCTCGCATTCCTCGACGAGTCTGAGCTGGCCGGCTACCGCGCGCGGCATGTAGCGCTCGTGCTGCAGCGCGACAACCTGTGGCCGACGCTGTCGGCGCGCGAGAACGTCGTCGTGTCGCTTCGGCTCGCCGGCCATCCCGACCCGCCGCGCGCCGCGCGCGAGGCGCTCGCGGGTTTCGGGCTGGCGGCGCGAGAGCGCCAGCGCGCCGGCTCGCTGTCGGGCGGCGAGCAGCAGCGGGTCGCGATCGCCGCGGCCGCCGCGCGCCGCGCTCCGCTCGTGCTCGCCGACGAGCCGACCGGCGAGCTCGACGCGGGCAACGAGCGCGTGGTGCTCGACTCGCTGCGCGAGCTGCGCGCGTCGTTTGGCAGCACGGTGCTGATCGTCACCCACTCGCCGGCGGTCGCTAGCGCGGCCGACCGCGTGGTCGAGATGCGCGACGGAAGGGCGTTGGCGTGAGCGCAACAGCCATCGAGGCGGGGCTCGTCGAGTGCCGCTCGGTGACGGTCGTCCACGGACACGGCGACGCGGCCGTCGTCGCGCTCGACGACGTCGACCTGTCGATCTCGGGCGCGGAGCGGATCGGCCTGTGCGGGCGCTCGGGCTCGGGCAAGACGACGCTCC
>DATBCA010000010.1:0-9911 GCA_036270715.1 Solirubrobacteraceae bacterium | reverse complement strand
TCTGGGCGAAGCAGATTCGTTTTTGTCAATTGGCCGGAGCTGCGGATTCCGCGCTGATCGTCGGTCAGTCCGATGCGTCGGCCCGCCCCGCCTTCCGGGGCGAGGGTGAGGTCGGCGAAGGCACGCGACTACTCCAGTACGCCCGCGGTTTCGAGGGCCTCTCGCCAGCTAGCAAATACTCGCACCTCGCCGATGGTGCCGTCATGGAGCTCAGAGACAACGAGGCCCAATGGCTGGCTGATCGGCGAGTCCGAGTTCTTGATGCGCGCGGTCATCGTGATGGCCGCGACGACGAGATCCTGGGTGTCGCGGATCTCGTGCACTTCCCAGCTCCACTCGTCGAAGTTGTCGGAGAATGCCGCTGCCAGCTCGCGCATGCCGTCGTGTCCGTGGTAGGCGGGGGCGTCGAGCCAGCGGTCGGTCGGATACCAGGCGACACTCGGCGAAAGGAACGGCATGGCAGCCTCGGCACCACCGGTAGCAAAGGCCTGCAAGGCCTTCTCGACAAGCTCCGCGTTCTCTGATCCGATCGACCAAGCCTGGCACATCCGCGCGGTGTGGAGGCCTTGCGCTCCTGGGCGAAGCACCCGCCAAGTGTCACCGTCGGCGCCCGTCTCGGGTAAGCGGAGGATTCCGCACTCGTCTCTCCGAGACGAGGACGGACATCCGAAGCGCTATTCGAAGCGCCTATTCGGTGTGCCCCGCGACGGCCGCGACGAAGCTTGCGACCTCGCGCGCTTCCTTGCCCACGTACAGCCCCGCGGGCATCTGGCCGAGACCGCGCGCGCGACCTTCCGCGATCGCGTTTTCGACGAGCGCCCGCGCTTTCGCGAAATGTTCGGCCGCGCCACCCGATCCGGGCGGCGTGGGGATGTTCTCGCCCACGCGCACGTCGAGGTTCGGGCCGACCCTGCCGACCGCCCTCGTCGCCGCCAGCGTGTGGCACACGGCGCAAGCCTCCGAGAACAGATGACGCCCGCGCTGCTGTTCGGCGTTCAGTCGCAGCCCACCGGTCGCGACGCCCGCCTTGTGCTCGCCGTTGAACGCCAGCACGAGCGTCGGCACGGCGAGACCGACGCCCACGAGCAGCGCGATCCCCAGTACGAACAGGCGGCGCCCGCTGCGGGTTTCGACGAGCGGCTCCGCCTGCGCGCTCGCGGCACGCCGCGCGGCGGGACGCCGCATCGCGAGCAGGAACACCGTCAGGCCGGCCAGCGCCCAGAACAGGACGATCGCGATCACCATGGCCGCGAGAACATATCGGGTGGTCGCCGCGAACGACCGCGCGGCACCCGCCGCTCGGCGCTTTAGACGCCTTTTATTCGCCCGCAAGGTTCGACGCTACTGTGGATACAGGCGCCGCACGCTCGCCTGCTGGACGCAGGCTCAGGACGGTGCCGCGCCCCCACCAACCGGATCGTCGTGAACCTCCTCCGCCGCCTCCCGCTCTCCCGCCTGCTGGCGCTCTGCGCCGGGCTCGTAGTTCTCGGAGCCTCGCTCGCGGCGATCGCGCCCGCCGCCGGCTCCGGTCCTGTCCCGCGCGCGAAGTCGCTCGCGGCGGCGGTGCACGACGCGCTCGCCGCGCCCACGGTCGAGGGCGTGAGCGCGAACGTCACCCTCACCGACCACCTCGTCGAAGGCGCCGACCTAGCAACCGGCGGCAGCGGCGGCGAAGCCGGCCAGTTCTCCTCCAGCGCGCTGCTCTCCGGGGCCTCGGGCCGCATGTGGGTCGCAAAGGACGGGCGCATACGACTCGAGCTGCAGGCCGAAAAGGGCGACACGCAGATCATCTACGACGGGCACACCGTCCAGCTGTACGACGCCTCGACGAACACGCTCTACCGCTACACGCCGTCCGCCGAAGGCGGCGAAGCCGGGAAGCCAGAGCCGGAAGGCCATCACGAAGTTCCCTCCGAAGCGAAGATCGAAGAAGCGATCGCGCACCTGCGCAAGCACGCGAACGTCTCCGGCGCGACCCCCACCGACGTCGCGGGCCAGCCCGCGTACACCGTGCGCATCTCGCCGAACGAACGCGGGAGCCTCTTCGGCGGCGTCGAGCTGTCGTGGGACGCGGTGCACGGCGTGCCGCTGCGCGCGGCCGTCTACTCGACGACCAGCTCCGCCCCGGTGATCGAACTCGCCGCCACCGAAATCTCCTACGGGCCGATTCCATCGTCGGTGTTCGAGTTCACGTATCCGCCTGGCGTGAAAGTCCACGAAATAGCCGCCTCGAGCGCGGCCGCGAAGGGCACGAGCCCAGCCGGCGCCGCCGACAAGCGGCAAGCCGCGCGCGCCGACAGCACGAACCACCCGAAGGTGAGGACGACCGGTCACGGCGCCTCGTCGATCGCGATCGTCGAACAGACCTCGCCCTCCGCGAAGTCGGGCTCGGGCGTTCAGGGTCTGCCCGAAGGGCTTCCGAAGGTGAAGATCAACGGCGCTACCGCGACCGAGCTCGCGACCCCGCTCGGCACCGTGCTGAGCTTCGAGCGCGCGGGCGTCCGTTATCTGCTGCTCGGCTCGGTCACCCCCTCGGCGCTCGAGGCAGCGGCGCGGGGTCTGTAGGGGTGGCGAGCGACGCGCCCCCGGTCCGCACGCGCGGACTGGTGAAGCGCTACGGCGAAATCCTCGCCGTCGACAACGTCGACCTCACCGTGCGCGTCGGCGACGTGTACGGGTTCCTCGGACCGAACGGCGCGGGCAAGACGACTACGTTGCGGATGGCGCTCGGGCTGATCACGCCGACGTCCGGCGCGGTCGAGCTGTTCGGGCGCGACCCGATGCGCGAGGGCGTGCGTGCGCTCGAGGGAGTCGCCGGGTTCGTCGAGGCTCCTCGCTTCTATCCGTACCTCAGCGGTCGCAAGAACCTCGAACTGCTCGCCGCGCTCGACGCGAACGACGCCGCCGCGCGCATCGACGAGGTCCTCGAGATCGTCGAGCTCGTGCCGCGCGCCGGCCACCGCGTGGGCGGGTACTCGCACGGTATGCGCCAGCGCCTCGGGATCGCCGCCGCGCTCCTGCGCAGCCCCCGCCTGCTGATCCTCGACGAGCCCGCCACCGGGCTCGACCCAGCGGGCATGCGCGATATGCGCACGCTCATCCGCCGCCTCGCCGGCGAAGGCATCACCGTGCTGCTCTCGAGTCACCAGCTGCCCGAGGTGCAGGAACTTTGCGACCGCGTAGCGATCGTCGACAAGGGTCGCGTCGTCTACGAGGGCGCGCTCGCAGACCTGCGCCGCCAGGGCGGAGCAGGCTACCGGCTGCGCACGACCGACGACGAGCGCGCGCTCGCGATCGCGCGCGAGCAGCAGGGGATCGAATCGTCGGTGCTCTCCGAGAACGGCGTCGGCTTCCACGCCGACGAGTCCCATGTGGGCGCGCTGTCGCTCGCGCTCGGTCGCGCACACGTCGGCATCCTCTCGCTCACACCCGAGCTGGCGACGCTCGAGGACCTCTTCTTCAGGCTCACCGACGACACCAACGGCGCCTCGCCGCCCGCGCAGGTGCGCGAGCCCGCGGGTGTCGGCGCATCGGTGGAGCGCGCGTGAGCGCCGTCAGCGCCGCACGCCCCGAGGCGCTCGCCGTCGCGCGTTTCAAACGCGCCGCCACCGCGACCGCCTACCGCTGGGAGCTGCGCAAGCTCGTCTCGCAGAAGCGCACCTACCTCGGCCTCGGGCTCGCCGTGATCCTGCCGCTGATCTTCGTGATCGTGCAGACCCTTCGCAACCGCCACGACCACGGCGACAACATCTTCTTCTCGCAGATCACGCAGTCGGGGCTCGCGACGCCCGTGCTCATGCTGCTGTTCCTGTCGGTGTTCATGCTGCCCCTGATCGCCTCACTCGTATCCGGGGACATCGTCGCCGCGGAGGACGGTAACGGCACGCTCAAGACGATCCTCACGCGCTCCGCCGATCGCGGGCAGATCTACGCCGCGAAGGCGCTCGCCGCCCTCACCTACGCGACGATCGCCGTCTTCCTCTCGGCCGCCGTCGCGACCGTCGCGGGCCTCGCGGCGTGGGGGTTCAACAAGATCACCACCTTCTCGGGCACCATCGTCACACCCTCCGAAGGGCTGCTGCTGGTGTTCGCCGCGAACGTCTGCTACCTGATTCCGCTGTTCGCCGTCGCGAGCATCGGCGTTCTGCTCTCGACCGTCACCCGCAACAGCGCCGCCTCGGTCGTGAGCGCGGTCGGAGTGGTGATCCTCATCTACATCATCGCGGGGATCCCGGGCCTCGAAGGCGCCAAGCCGTACCTGCTCACCGAACAGTTCGAGGCGTGGCACGGCCTTCTGCGGACGCCGACGAACTGGGCGCCGATCGGACACTCGGCGTGGGTGTCCGCGCTCTACGGAGTGCCCGCGCTGATCGCCGGCTACCTCGTGTTCCTGCGCCACGACGTCGCGGGAGGGTGATACGCGCGGCGGTTGATGCTCGAGAGCGGGGACCGTGCAGCTCGGCCTGTTCGGGAACCCAGTAACGCGTGCAAACCCCGCCGCCGGCCTCTGAGGAGGAGCGAGCCCGGCGCGCGCGCATCGTCCGGCGCCAGCGCGTGGCAGCGCTTGGCCTCATCACGCTCGCCGCCGCCGCGGTGGTCCTGGTCATCCTTCTTGGTACCGGCGGACGAGCGGCGCGAGGCGGCAACCATGCGGACGCGACTGGTCTGCGGGCACCTCCAGCGGCGAAGACTGGGCTCGGGACAGCCCGCAACGTCCACGCGCCGTCCAGCTTCGCGGTCGGTCTGCGCGTCTTCTCGCTCGTCGACAGCAGTCGCGCGATCGAACTTTCGAGCGGCCAGCGCGAGCCACGGACACTCGCGACGTACGTGCGCTACCCGGCGCTCGGTGCCGCGAGCGGGACCGACCTGCCCGCCGCTCCCGCCGCGACCGCCGGGGGTCCATTTCCGCTCGTGATCTTCGGACACGGCTTCGCAGTCACGCCCGCGCTGTACGCGCGCATGCTGCAGGCCTGGACTCGCGCGGGGTACGTCGTCGCGGCACCGGTGTTCCCTCGCGAGAACGCCAACGCCGCAGAAGGTCCGGATGAGTCTGACCTGATCAACCAGCCGCGCGACGTGAGCTTCGTGATCTCGCGCCTGCTCGCGCTCAGCCGCTCGAGCTCCGGCCCGCTGTCGGGCCTGATCGACCCGACTCGCATCGCCGTAACGGGACACTCAGACGGCGGTGACACGGCGCTCGCCGTGGCGTATAACCGCTACTACCGCGATCCGCGCGTCGGTGCGGCAGTGATTCTGTCGGGTGCCGAGATTCCCGGCGCCGCCGGTTTCACCTTCCCACCCGGCAGCCCACCGCTGCTGGCGACACAGGGAACCGCCGATACGGTCAACCTGCCCAGCGCGACGGGTGTGTTCTTCGCGGCCGCGCGCCGGCCGAAGTACCTGCTCACCCTGATCGGCGCCGAACACATATCGCCGTACTCGCACCAGGAACCCCAGCTCGCAATCGTTGATCGCGTCACGATCGCCTTCCTGGACGGCTATCTCAAGCGCGAGCGAGACGCCCTCTCGCGTCTGGCCGCGCTCGGGACAGTTCCTGGGACTGCGGCGATCCTCGCCGACCCGTAAGCATCGCGTGCGGGCGCAGCGGCGACGGCGATGCCACCCTCGTGCCCGAGGACTTCGATGTTCACGCCGCCAAAGCCTGCACGGACCAACGCCTCGCTCCACCAGGCCGCACTCGCGGGATGCTCCCAGCGGCCACCCGCGAGACGAGCAGCGTTCTTGGCCACACGCCAGATCCCGGGCAGTCCCCGCCTAGCGAGCTGTGCGAGCTTGATGGCCACCACGCTCCGATCACGCTCGGCGAGCGGATTGAACGAGAACATCATGTCGCCGATCAAGAGGCGACCTCGCGGCTTGAGCACGCGGCGCGCCTCGGCGAGTGCGAGGTCCTTCTCACGGTGACGGAGCTCGTGCAGGCAGTAGTTCGAGACGACTATGTCCGCGGTGCCGTCTACGAGCGGCAGGCTCGTGGCCGAGGCAAGCACCACATCGACATTGTTCAAGCTGGCACTGGCCGCCTTCGCGCGCAGGTACTCGTTCATCGCCGGCGAGCTGTCGACCGCCCACACGCGTGCCGCGCGCTCGGCGAACGCGAGTGACAAGAGCCCCGTGCCCGAGCCGATATCGACGACCGTGTGACACGCCTGCGGGTCGGCGAGCGCGACGATTCGGTCACGCAGGTCGCGAAACGCGGGTGTGCGCGCGACGAGCTCCGCGTCAGCGACGCGCGCGTCCCACTTCTTGGAATTGGCGAACATGCCCCATCCTGAGTGCGCCAGCTAAGGGCGCGTTATGAAGTTGGCGAGAGCTTTCTCATCACGCGGAATTTCGGGCAACCGGCCTGACGCAGCGGCGTCCTATGAGACCTCCGCCGGCGCCTCTACCGCCTCGAGCTCGACGTCGCCCATCAGGCGTTTGGCCTCGCGCGTGTCGATCAGCCCCGCCTCCAGCCTGCCGGTCGACTCGGCGCCGCACGCTACGCCGAAGCGAAGGCACTGGTCGGGCGCGCGACCTTCGTAGCGCGCGCTGAGGTAGCCGGCGAGGAACGCGTCACCCGAGCCGCGCCTGGCGACCGGCTCGCGCGGCTCGACGCGCGCACGTTTGAGGTGCGGCTGCCCGTCGACGCGCACGAGCGCCAGGCATCCGTCGGGGAGCGTCATGATCGCCTCGCGCGCTCCGAGCGCGGCGATCTCCGAGACGACCGCCGCGCGCTCGTCCTCGCCCGCGAACTCGTGGCCGACGAGTTCCTCCGCCTCGAACACGTTCGGCGTCACCACGTGCGGTTCCGCGCGCACGCCCTGGCGCAGCGGCTCGCCGTCGGAGTCGAGCACCGTGGTCACGTCGTGCCGCTCGAGGTCGCGGATCAGGCGCGCGTAGAGGTCCGCCTCGACACCTCGCGGGAGCGAGCCCGCGAACACGACTATCTCCGCACCCCGCGCGAGGTACTTGAGCTTGTCGCGGAACTGCTCGACCTCGTGTTCGGAAACCTCGGGCCCGCGTTCGTTGATCTCCGTCTGCTCGCCCGTCGTGGGGTCGAGCACCGAGGTGTTCGTGCGCGACTCGTCGCGGATGCGCACGAAGTCGTTGAGGATCGACTCCTCCGTCAGCCGCTCGACGATGTGCGTGCCCGTCGCGCCGCCCGCAAACCCCGTCGCGATCACCGGCTGGCCGAGCGTCTTCAGCGTGCGCGCGATGTTCACGCCCTTGCCGCCCGCGACAGTCCGCTGCTCGACCGTGCGATGGCGGCGCCCGAGCTGGAAGTTCGGCACCGACAGGGACTTGTCCATGGCGGCGTTCAGCGTGACCGTGATGATCATCGGAAGTGCCCCTTCACCTCGCACATTTGAGCGACCCCCCCGCTCAGCTGCGCGGGGCAGGGCACAAGGCTAGCGAAAGCTCTGACGGGCCCTAGCCGCTCAACGCCCACGCCGCCGCGCGCAGGCTCTCAGCCTCGGCGCGCGCAGCCTCCGCCGGCGCGCCACCCGACCGCAGGTGGGCGTCGGCGATGCTCCTCGAGGCGGTGATGAGGCCGCTCGCGCGCCCCGCGCCAAACGCCGGCGCGAGATCCTCGACGCGACCGCCCTGCGCGCCCACGCCCGGGAGCAGGAACGGCGCGCTCGGCATCAGCTCGCGCGCGCGCTCGAGATGACGCGGCTCGGTCGCGCCGATCACGGCGCCCACATCGCTCAGCCCCGAAGCGCCGACGCCCGGCGTACCGAGGTCTGCGGTGAGCCTCGCCACCGACTCCCATACCGGCCCGCCTTCGGCGAGCTCGAGGTCCTGCACGTCGCGCGCGCCCGCGTTCGACGTACGCACGAGCACGAGCACACCCGACCCGACCACGCGCGCGGCGGCGATGAACGTCTCGAGCGAGTCCCTGCCCATGAACGGGTTCACCGTCGCGAGGTCCGCGCGCAGGCCCTCGATGCGCCCGAACGGAGTGTCGAGGCCGTCGATGAGCGCGTGCGCGTACGCGCGAGCGCTCACGTCGATGTCGCCGCGCTTGCCGTCCGCGATCACGAGCAGCCCGTGTTCGCGCGCGTGCGCGGCGACCGCCGCGACGGTTGCCGCGGCGCCATCGCCGAGGACCTCGAAGCGCGCCAGCTGGAGCTTGACCGCGACGCACGCGGGCGCGACCGCGTCGATCAGCGCGCGGCAGTGCCCGAGCACCGCCGCGGCGGCTCGCGCGGCGGGGCCACTGGACGCGCCGGGGACCTCACTTGCCTGCGGCCACAGCGAGTCGAGATCGGGATCGAGCCCGAGCACGATCTGCGACTCGCGCTCGGCCACCCGGGCGGCGAGCGTGTCTCCGAAGGGTGAGCCGAGCACCGTCAGCGACTCACGCTCGGCCACGTCTGCGCCAACGATGTCGCCGAGCGTCTGCGTCGTGGTCAGCGCCCCCGTACGGCGCTCTTCAGGCCGCTGCCGGCGGTAAACCGCGGCACGCGCGAGGCGGCGATGTGCATGCGCTCGCCCGTGCGCGGGTTCACGCCTGTTCGCGCGGCCCGCTGCGAGACCTGGAACTTGCCGAACCCCGTGACGGTCACGTCCCTTCCACGCCGCAGCGCGTCCTCGACACTCGCAAGCACCGCCTCGACCGCTCGCCCGGCGTCCGCTTTGCTCAGACCCGCGCGATCGGCCACCTGGTCGACCAGCTCGGACTTCGTCACATCGGCCTCCTTCGTAGTTGGACGTTCGCGCGTGACGCTAGCAACGGCGACGGATGACCGATCGTGGCGATGCGCGAGACTGTGCGCGTGAGCGTCGAACGCATCGCCTGGCTAGTAACCGTCGTAGCGCTGCTGATCACGGCGCTGCTGCTGCTGCTCTCCGGTTACCACGGCTACGCGGGCCTCGGCGTCGTGGTCGCGGCCTCGGCGGCGATCAACCTCCGTTGAGCCACGCGACGAGCGCGCGCACGGCGCGTCCGCGGTGGCTGATCGTGTCCTTCTCCGCGTCCGCGAGCTCGGCCATCGTGCGCTCGCCGTCACCGTCGTCGGGTACGAACGCGGGGTCATAGCCGAACCCGCGCTCTCCTCTGGGAGTCGCCGCAAGCCGCCCCGCGCACGTCCCCTCGAACATCCGCTCGGTCTCCGTACCCGGGTCGAGGTATGCGAGAGCGCACACGTAGCGGAGCGCGCTGCCCGCGGGCGCTTCCCGCAACAGCTTGTCGAGGTTCTCGGCGTCGCTCGCGTTCTCGCCCGCGTAGCGCGCCGAGCGAACGCCCGGCGCGCCGCCGAGCGCCGCCGCCTCGATCCCCGAATCGTCGGCGATCGCGACCGCTCCCGTGGCCGCGGCCGCGGCGCGAGCCTTCGCGAGCGCGTTCTCCGCGAACGTCGCGCCGTCCTCGGGCGGCAGGCTCACATGCTCGGGCAGCAACTCGAGCTCGTGCTCCCCCCCGCCCGCGGCATCGAGCATGCGCGCGAACTCGCGGCGCTTGTGCTCGTTGCGCGTCGCGAGCAGCAGCTTCAACTGCCCGCCGGCTCCGCATCCGCAGTCGCGTCGCCGTCGCCGCTCGCTCCATCCGCGACGCTAGCGACGGCGCGCTCCTGCGCGACGCGCAGCTCGGCGATCCCCTGCGCAGCGAGCGCGAGCAGCTCGTCGAGGTGCGCGCGTGAGAGCGGCGTGCGCTCGGCCGTCGCCTGAACCTCGACCAGACCGCCCTCCCCCGTCATGACGACGTTCGCGTCGACCTCCGCGGTCGAGTCCTCGGAGTAGTCGAGGTCGAGCAGCGCCGCTCCGCCGATGATCCCGCACGAGACCGCCGCGACGGAGCCCGTGAGCGGCGAGCGCTCCAGCAGGCCGTTGGCGCGTAGACGCTCGCACGCGAGCGCGAGCGCGACGTACGCGCCGGTGATCGAGGCGCACCGCGTGCCGCCGTCCGCCTG
>DATBCA010000009.1:0-1982 GCA_036270715.1 Solirubrobacteraceae bacterium | reverse complement strand
CCGCATCGTGCGGGGGAAATCCGCGCGCGCCGTCGCGATGCCGCCGTGCCCGCCGATAGGCTCCGGCTCGGGACACGAGAGGTTGGCGGTGACAGCCCGGCAGGTCGACATCGGCGTCAGTTCGGTCCGCGAGGACTTTCGCGGAAGAGCTGGCGGCGTCCGGCTCGAGCGTGCTGCCGACACAGCGCACTTGCTGTGTGACCTGCTGTGGGAGGAGCTGCACGAACGGCTGCGCGTCGTGTACGCGAGCGAGGATCGCCGGCCCGGCGCCGATGCTGCGACGCGGTATTCGATGGAGCTCGCCGAACGCATCGCCGAGCTCGCTTCGACCGTCGCGCTGCTCGCCGGCGCTCCGGACGGCGCCACATCCTCGCGCACCACCACCGTGTGGGAGGAAACGCGAGCTCCGCCCGCTGCCCGCCCCGCCAGCGATGCGCGGCCGGCGGCCGTGCTGATCGACGAACACGACGAGCAGACCGACGCGTCGATGGCGTCGAGCACGCGCCTGGAGGGCGCCGGCCTCGAACGCAATGGCCGCGCGCAACGCCAGGCCTGGCTCGAGGTGATCGTCAGCGCGTTGGCGCAGTTCGAGCACGATCGCGTTCCGTTCGCCGTGCTTCTCGTCGAAGTGCTCGACGCGGGTGAGCTGTCGCGAGCGAACGAGCAGATCGAGAGCGCGGTCGCGCGCGCCCTGGACGCGTTCGGCCCGGCGTCGATCGCGACCGAGGGCCCCGACCGGTACTGGCTGCTCGTGCCGCAGGCCGACCGTCGTCGTGCGCATGTCGTTGCGGACCGCCTGGCACGTGCGTTGGAGGGTGTCGACGACGCCGCTCCGGCCGACGCCGCCGACAGGTACTTCGCGGCCCTTTCGGCGCGCGGCTCAAGACCTCACGCCGGCCATCCCGAGGCGCCGCTTCGGCTCGTCGTCGGCACGGCCGCATGCCCGGAGAACGGGCGAGACCTCTCGGCCCTGGTCGCGCAAGCCCACATCGAGCTCGCCGAGGCGCGCTCTGCGCGCCGGCCCTTCGTAACGGCAACCGAATGCTGGTGGCGATGACTCACACAATCGCCGTGATCTCGCATAAGGGTGGCACCGGCAAGACCACGACAGTGCGCACGCTCGCCGATGCCTTTCGCCGGCGCGGCGTGCGCACGCTCGCGGTCGACCTCGACCCGCAGGGAAACCTGTCTGAATACTTCGACTGCGCCTCCGGCAGCGGGCCGACCATCACCGATGTGCTGCGCGGGCGCGCACGCGCGCGCGGGGCGATCGTTCGTGACCTCATCCCCGCCGATCTGAGCCTCGCCGAGACCGAGCTCTGGCTCGGCGGCAAGATGGGACGAGAGTCGGCGCTCCGGCGCGCGCTCAGCGAGGTCGCCCATGACTACCAGCTGATCCTGATCGATTGCCCACCCTCACTTGGCCTGCTCACCGTCAACGCTCTCGCCGCGGCCACGCGCGCGCTGATCACCGCCGAGGCGCAGTACTTCGCGGTCCAGGGAGTCGATCAGTCGATCGAGGTCGTGGAGCTCGCGCGGGAAACCCTCAACCCCCGGCTGTCGCTGCTCGGAGTTCTGCTCAACCTCGCCGACATGCGAACGGTGCACTCGCGCGAGGCGCGCGCGTCGCTCAAGAAGCGCTACGGCGCGCAGGTCTTCGCGACCGTCGTGCGCGCGTCGATCGCGTACGCCGAGTCGGCAAAGCGCGCGACCTCGATTCTCGATCACCGCGAGGATCTCGCGGCAGACTACGCCGCGCTCGCCGACGAAGTGCTCGAGCGCCTGCCTCGGCTGGGTGAACGCGGCGGCCGTGTCAGCGAATTCGTCGTCCGCGACGTTCGCGGTCCGACGACGTCGCGATCATCGTCCGCGGTCCTCGAGCCGCTGGTTCCGCAGGGCGAAGCGCCGGACGACGAGGGTTTTCCGCGCCCTCGCATCATCCAGCGGTACACCGAATACACCGAGCTGGACCGCGCCTAGCG
>DATBCA010000008.1:0-1986 GCA_036270715.1 Solirubrobacteraceae bacterium | reverse complement strand
CACCTCGCGGCGCAAGGCGCTGCGCGACGAGGACGCGGCCTTCGCGCGCGAAACCGACGCCGCGCGCAGCGCGGGGGGCGCGCACTCCGAGTTCGACGCGTACTCATTCGCCGTCTCGTTCAAAGGCGTGCTCCTCGAGGGCTTCGAGATCGCGCTCGTCGTGCTGACGTTCGCCGCCAACGACAAACACATCGCGCTCGCCGCCGGGTCCGCGGGCGCCGCCATCCTCGTCGTGATCGCCGCGGGCGTCGCCGCGCGCTCGCCGCTATCGCGCGTGCCCGAGAACGCGATGAAGTTCGCCGTCGGGGTGATGCTGAGCTCGTACGGCGTCTTCTGGCTCGGCGAGGGCGCGGGCGCGTCGTGGCCGGGCGGCGACGCGTGGCTGGGCGCGCTCGCCGCCGCGATCCTCGCCGGCGCGTGGATAGCCGTCATCGTGCTGCGGCGCGGCGCCGCGGTCGCGCAGCACGGCGCGGCGCCCGGCTGAGCACGGCTCAGCCGCCGCCGTACGCGACGACGAGATCGGTCGCGACCCCGGCGAGGAAGCCGGCGGCGATCATGTACAGCCCGAGCGTGTGGTGGCCGTAGCGGCGCATCCCCGTCCAGATCTCGCCGATCACGTACAGGACGGCGCCTCCGGCGAGAGCGTAGAAGGTCAGCTCGAGGGACTGGGAGTGCAGCTGGTAGCCGACGATCGTGCCGAGGAACGTCGGGCCGCCGGCCACGATCCCGGCTAATCCCAGCCACGACCACGAGGGGCGCACGTCGCCGAGCGGCCCGACGATGCCGAAGCCCTCGGTCGCGTTGTGAAGACCGAAGCCGATGATCAGGACGGTCGCGAGGGTGACCGCGCCGGCCTTCGCCGAGACGCCGATCGCGAGGCCCTCGGCGAAGTTGTGGAGGCCGATCGCCGCCGCGATGCACATCGCCGTCTGCAGTGAGCGGATGCGCGCGCCGTCCGCCGTCGCGCCCGCCCGCGCGATCTCCTCGGCGTCGAGCGTGGCGGCCGCCTCGCCGCCGGCCAGCGGCGCTAGGCGACGCGCGCGCAGCCATCGCTCGGCGGCCGAGATCCCGGCGGTCCCGAGCGTGAAGCCGAGCGCGAGGAGCCCGAACAGCCCGAACAGGTGACCGAAGCTCGCCGTGTGCGCCTGGTAGCGCGTGAGCGTCGTTTCGAGGATCGCCTCGCCGTGCTTGGAGACGTCCATGAAGATGAACGCGAGGATGCCGACGGAGAACATCGCGAGGCCGACACGCATGCGCGCGTCGAGGATCCGCAGGCGCCCGATCGGGAGCCCTATGAAGATCGTGGAGCCGGCGATCGCCCCAAGTCCGACTGTTTCGGCGAACCCCATCTGCCTCAGCTGGTTGGCGGTGTTCCCTTAGGGATACCTAACTTCTACCACACAGGTCGGGATTCGACGAGTGCGTGCATCCGCCGCGGATTGAAGGACAATCGGGCCATGCACGTCACCGCGAAGGCCGACTACGCCGTCCGGGCGGTGATCGAGCTCGCGGACACCGGGCCGCAGGCCCCACGCAAGGTGGAGGAGATCGCGCGGGCGCAGAGCAGTCCCGTGTCGTTCCTCGAGAACATCCTCACGCAGCTGCGCTCATCCGGGATCGTGCGCAGCCAGCGCGGCCCCGAAGGCGGCTACTGGCTCGCGCACCCGGCCGACGAGGTGAACCTCGCGCAGGTGATCCGCGCGGTCGAGGGACCGCTGGTGGGCATTCGCGGGCAGCGCCCCGAGGAGGTCGAATACGCCGGCTCGGCCGAGGCGCTGCAGGACGTATGGATCGCGCTGCGCGCGAACCTGCGCAAAGTGCTCGAGAACGTCACCGTCGCCGACGTCGCGTCGGGCAAACTCCCCTCCGCGGTGCGCCAGCTGACGCGCAAAGAGGGAGCCTGGCAGACGCGCTGAGGGCGCAGATTCCGGCAAACGGCGTTCGGTACCCTTACACGCGACGCTCGAGGCGCCAACTCACACCACG
>DATBCA010000007.1:0-11638 GCA_036270715.1 Solirubrobacteraceae bacterium | reverse complement strand
TGTCTTCCACTCGCAGGCACGCGCTGCTCAGTCGCCGCGCCCCCAGCATCGCGCTCGAACCCCTGAGCATGTGCGCCGCGCGACGCACACCGACCGCGTCGCCGTCGCGGGCCGCCTGTCCGATCTCGGCGAGGACCTCGGGGAGCGATTGCTCGAACGCCGCGATTAGGCGCGCGCGCATCTCGCTTGTGAGCGTCTCGCGCAGCTGAGCGATTGAGCCGCCTTCGAGGAGCTCGTCGGAGCGGCCCGGCGTCCGCACCGCCTCACTCCACGTGTGACCAGGCAGGGTCATACGTCGATCTTCGGCACGTCCAGGACCGAGCATTAGGGCTGTTTGCAGCGGATTGGTGCGCGTCGGTCGGCCGCGCGAGCGCGCGCCGCGCAAGCCGGCGCCGACGGGTATCGTGCGTCTCCCCGGAGGGAGGTCTTCCATGTATGACTACGTGATCGTCGGCGCGGGATCGGCGGGCTGCGTCCTTGCGAGCCGCCTGAGCGAGGATTCGGATTGCAGGGTGCTCGTTCTCGAGGCAGGCCCGCCGGACACGCACGAAAACATCCACGTCCCGCTCGGCTACCTGAAGCTCGCGCGCACATCCGTCGACTGGGACTACAACTCGGCGCCCGAGAAGCAGTGCTTCGGCCGGCGCATACCGCTTCCGCGCGGGCGCGTGCTGGGCGGCTCGTCGTCGATCAACGCGATGGTCTACATCCGCGGCAACCGACGCGACTACGACGAATGGGGGGTGAGCGGGTGGTCGTGGGCGGACCTGGAGCCCTACTTCCTGAAGGCGGAGGACAACGAGCGCGGGGCCTCGCGCTGGCATGGCGCGGGGGGACCGCTGCCGGTCTCCGAGCAACGTTCGGGCAACGCGATCACGCGCGCGTTCGTCGACGCGGGCGAACAGGCGGGCCTGCAGCGTAATGACGACTTCAACGGCGAGCAGCAGGACGGCGTGGGCATGTATCAGGTGACCCAGCGCGGCGGGCAGCGCGCTAGCGCGGCGGTCGCCTACCTGCATCCGGCGATGGAGCGCGCGAACCTCGAGGTGATCACCGACGCGCTCGTGGAACGCGTGCTGTTCGACGGCAACCGCGCGGTGGGCGTCGCGACGAGCCGCTTCGGAGAGCCGCTGGAGCTTCGCGCGGAGCGCGAGGTGATCATCTGCGGCGGCGCGTACAACTCGCCGCAGCTGCTGATGCTCTCGGGCATCGGACCCGCCGAACACCTGGAGCTGCGCGAAGTCGGGCTGCTGCTCGAGCGCGACGGGGTCGGCGAGAACCTCTCCGACCATCCGGCGGCGCAGCTCGTGTGGACGACGCCCGAGGAGCAGAGCCTGCTGCTTGCGCTCGAGCCGGCAGCGCTCGAGGAGTACGAAGCCACGCAGACGGGCCCGTTCGCGTCCAACCTCGCGGAGTCGGGCGGCTTCGCGCGCGTCGATCCTGCAGCGCCGGCGCCGGACACGCAGATCCACGTCGCGCCGGTGCACATCGTCGACGAGGGCATGGGCGATCCCGAAGGGCACGGCGTGTGGGTCTCGCCGTGCCTGCTGACGCCGCGCTCGCGCGGCTCGGTGCGGCTCGCGTCCAACGACCCGACGGCGAAGCCGATCATTCGCAACGAGTTCTACGCCGAGCCGGAGGACATGGAGCGGATGGTCGCGGGGCTACGCCTGACGCTCGACGTCTGCTCGCAGGCGGCGATGCGCCCATACTGCGCGGAGCCGTGGACGATGCCCCAGGGCGACTCCGACGCGGCGCTGCGCGAGCACGTCGCGCGCACGACGTTCGCGATCTATCACCCGGTGGGCACGTGCCGCATGGGAGACGACGCGGAGGCGATCGTCGACCCGCAGCTGCGCGTCAACGGCGTCGAGTCGCTACGCGTGGTCGACGCGTCGGTGATGCCGACGGTGCCGCGCGGCAACACGAATGCGCCGACGATCGCGCTCGCAGAGCGCGCGGCGGACCTGATCCGCCACGGCCGCGCGATGCTCGAGCCGGCCGGCGAGGCGGTCGCGCCCGGCGCCGCGTCGCAAGCGAGCGCCAACGCGGTCGCGCCGGCGGTCACCGCCTAAGCGCGAGCGCGGGCGCGAAGAGGCAGGACGCGGTCGATGAGCGCGCCGGCGCGGCGGCGCTCGATCTCCTCGCGCAGGTCGTGCCGGTAGGAGAGAAGCGCGACGCTGGGCGCGATCATGTAGTCGGCGGCGTACAGGTCGGGCCCGCCCAGCACTCCGTGTCCGATCCAACGGTCGATGCGGTCGAGCATCGACGGGAGCTCGGCGAGCAGCGCTCGCTCGCCGGTTGCGTCCGCGCGGAAGACGATAGGTCCGGCGACGCGGCTGAAGAAGATCCGCACGCGCTCGCTTGCGGCGAGCAGCGCGCCGAGACGGCCGCTGCCACCGCCGTCGTGCAGCTCGCCGGCGCCGCGCGCAGCGGCTGCCATCACGATCCGCCGCGCCGCCATCTGCAGCACCTCGTCGCCCCACGCCTCCGCCTCTTCGACCGCGGCGCGCGCTGGTTCGTCGGCGGGGAACAGCGGCAGATGCGGCTGCGCGCGGTCGAGGAAGCGCGCGATGCGTCGGTTGGTCTGCACGCGCTCGCCGTCGAACGCAAGCGCGGGGACCGTGCCGAGGCGGTCGAGCATTCCGAGCGCGGCGTGCGTGCGCCCGTCGACGCTGCGGATCGGCGCGCGGTGACCCGGAAATCCGAGCAGCCGCACGATCGTCGGGTGCGCGCCGGTGGGCAGCTCGCGCAGCTCGTAGGGGATCCCCTTGTGCGCGAGCATCAGCATCGCGCAGCGGCACGCGTGCGAGCCGGGGATCACGTACAGGCGCGCCCTCATCCGACGGCCTTCCCGCGAGCTCACGACTCGAGCATGAGCGTGACGGGACCGTCGTTGACGAGCTCGACGTGCATGTGAGCGCCGAAGCGCCCGCGCCGCGCCTGAGTGCGTTCGCAAAAGCGCTCGTACAAAAGTTGCGCCTGCTCGGCGGGCGCGGCGGCGATGAAGCTCGGGCGGTTGCCACGGGCGGTGTCGCCATAGAGCGTGAACTGGCTCACGCACAGCACCTCGCGATCGCCGAGCGGCTCGTTCATTCGCCCGTCCTCGTCGGGGAACACGCGCAGCGCGCGCACCTTGGCCGCCAGGTGGTCGGCGGCTGCGGCGTCGTCCTCGCGCGCGACGCCGAGCAGCACGAGCAGGCCGGGCCCGATCGCGGACACCTGCTCGCGGTCGACGCGCACCGATGCGCTGGTGACCCTCTGCACGAGCGCGCGCATCACGGACGCGATCCCGCGCGCGCCGGGCGCGGCAGCGCGCACTTCGGCGGCGCGCACCTCACACGACGGCCGCGCGCGCGTCGGCGGCGACACTCGCGCCCGCGCCATCGAAGCCGAGCTCGTAGGCGCCGGGGTCGAGCCGCGCGGTGCGGCGCCGGTAGGTGCTCCACAGCCACGGCCACTGGTTGGGGTCGTTGCCGTTCTCGTCGACGTACCAGCTCGTGCAGCCGGTGTGCCACACGGTTTTCGCGAGCGCGGCGCGCAGTTCGCGGTCGAACGCATCGGCGGCGGCTCGCCGGATGGAGATCGTTCGCGCGCCGCTGCGCTCGAGCACGTGCAGCGCAGCGATGACGTGGTTGGCGTCGGCCTCGATCGTTTCGATCACGGAGCCGGTGCCGCCGTTCGTATTGGGGCCGTAGAGGAGGAACATGTTGGGGAAGCCCGCGACGCTGAGGCCGAGGTACGCGCGCGGGCGCGCGCCCCACTCGTGCTCGAGCGTGCGGGCGCCAACGCCGGTGATACGCATCGGCGCGACGAAGCCATGGCTCTTGAAGCCGGTGGCGAAGACGATGACGTCGGCAGCGCGCACGACGCCGTCGCTCGTGCGCACGCCATCGCTCCTGACGGCGGAGATCGGGTCGGTGATCAGCTCGACGTTGTCGCGCGTGAGCGTGGGGTACCACTCGTCGGTGAGCATCACGCGCTTGCAGCCGACCTCGTCGTCGGGCGTGACCTTCGCGCGCAGCACCGGGTCGGAGATCACCTTGTTGATCTGGCGCCGCGCGATCGCGCGGAACGGGGCGAGCAGGGCGGGCTCACGGGTCATCGCGAGCGCGCCGAGCTCGTGGAACGCGAAGTTCGCCCTGCGGTCGAGGCGCTGGATGGCGGGGAAGCGCTCGAACGTGCGCTTGGCGCGCTCGGAGTACGCGAAGTCCATCTTCGCGAAGGTCCAGCCGGGCGAGCGCTGATAGATGTCGAGCTGCGCGACGATCGGCGCGATCGCGGGGGCGGTCTGGATTGCGGAGCAGCCGGTGCCGATGATCGCCACGCGCTTGCCCTCGAGCTCGACGTCGTGGCGCCACTCCGCGGTGTGGAAGGCGGGCCCGGCGAACGCCTCGAGACCCTCGAGGGTGGGGAGCTTGGGAACGGAGAGCTGGCCGCACGCGGCGAGCAGCACATCGGCCTCGTGTTCGCCGGCGCTCGTGGCAAGGCGCCAGCGCGAGCGCCCCTCGTCCCAGCTCGCAGCCGTGACCTCGGTGTTGGTGCGCATGCGCTCGAGCACCCCGTGCTCGGCGGCGACGCGTTCGACGTAGGCCTGAATCTCGGCCTGCGGGGCGTAGCGGCGCGACCAGCGCGGGTTGGGCGCGAACGAGAACTCGTACATGTGCGAGGGAACGTCACACGCGGCGCCGGGATAGGTGTTGTGGTTCCACACGCCGCCGACGCGCGCGCCGCGCTCGAAGAGCGCGATCTCGCGATATCCGGCACGGCGCAGCATGACGGCGGCACCGACGCCGCCAAACCCGGCGCCCACGATCGCGATCGACGGGCGCGCCGCGGGCACACCGCGAGCGCCGTTAGTGTCCTCGGCCAACCCCACCGCGCACTGAGGTTACACGCGCGCGGCCCGCCGCCGCGGCGTGCGTGGGAACTAGTGCTCGCGGGCGAGCGAGAGGAGCGCGAATGTCATTCGAAACCCTGCTGTACGACTCGGCGGAGGAGATCGCGACGATCACGCTGAACCGCCCCGAGCGGCTCAACACGATCGTGCCGCCGATGCCCGACGAGCTCGAGGCGGCGATCGAGCGGGCGACGCGCGACGCGATGGTGAAGGTGATCGTGCTGCGGGGCGCGGGTCGCGCGTTCTGCGCAGGCTTCGACTTCGGGAGCGGATTTCACCACTGGGACGAGCAGCTGACGACGGACGGCGAGTGGGACCCGGGCAAGGACTTCGCGGCGGCGAGCTCGCAGCTGGGCGCGGTGCCGAAGTTCATGAGCATCTGGCGCACGCCGAAGCCGGTGATCGCGCAGGTGCACGGTTGGTGCGTGGGCGGAGGCAGCGACCTGGCGCTGTGCGCGGACCTCGTGGTGGCGAGCGAGGACGCGCAGATCGGCACGCCGTACTCGCGCATGTGGGGCTGCTACCTGAGCGGGATGTGGCTGTATCGCCTCGGCCTCACGCGCGCGAAGGAATTCGCGCTGACGGGCAAGCCGCTGTCCGGCGTCGAGGCGGTGCAGGCCGGCCTGATCAACGCCGCGGTGCCGTTCGCGCGCCTGCAGGACGAGGTCGTCGAGAGAGCGCGCGCGCTCGCGTCGATCCCCGCGTCGCAGCTCGCGGCGATGAAGCTGATCGTGAACCAGGCGTACGAGAACATGGGCCTCGCCTCGACGCAGCTGCTCGGCCCGGTGCTCGACGGGCTGATGCGCAACACGCCGGCGGCGCGCGAGTTCATCGAGCTGGCCGAGCGCGAGGGCGTGGGCGCGGCGGTAGCGCGGCGCGACGAGCGCTTCGGCGACTACAGCCAGGCGCCCGCCGAGCGCCGGCCGGACCCGGCCAACGTGGTGCGCGAAGGGTAGGCACGGCCGTTGCGCCCGGCCCCCACACCGGCGCAACGGCCCGTTGCCTACTCACTCAGTGACGCTTGCGCCTGGACGATGTGGCGCGTCTTACTACCACTGAGCGTGTGATTGTCGTCGCGACGGCGCCAGATGGCGTATATGAGGTCGCGACGACAAGCCTGGACTTCGGTTGGGAAAGCTTGGGGTTGAGAGCGATCACGGCGACGCCGCGGGGCACGTGCGCGCTGAACTTCGCAACCTGTACGACCCTCGCGCTCGCGCCGCTCCCGCCGCGCGACGAGCGTCGCGAGGCGCCGGCGCGGCGCTTTTCGCTGGCCTTCACGACGAGCACGCCGGCGGCGGGCAGCGCGACCGTCTCGAGGATGCGGCCGGTCTTGGTGACGCTCACCGAGAGCACTCGAAACGCGCCGGCGCTGGCGGCGCTCGCCGACAGGACAAAGCCCGAGCCCGGCGCGGCAGCGTGCGTGCCGGCGCTGGTGCCGGAGCTCGATCCGCCGCTCGAGCCGCCTGAGCCGCCCGAACCGGGTTCGCTGGATGCGAGGAGTTTTTCGAGCGTCTGC
This sequence comes from Solirubrobacteraceae bacterium, assembly GCA_036270715.1. Lineage (GTDB taxonomy): Bacteria > Actinomycetota > Thermoleophilia > Solirubrobacterales > Solirubrobacteraceae > Palsa-744. The sequence goes on along the minus strand of DATBCA010000007.1, from coordinate 5,219 downwards.
AGGCTCGGGACTTCCACGCGCGGCAAGCCGGGGACCCCCGGGACTGGCGGCACCGGGACGGTGGGAAGCGGGACGGTCGGAACGGGAACGTTGGGGATAGGCAGTTTCGGAAGCGGAAGTTCGGCGGCGGCGGCGCCGGAGCCGGCGCCGGGAACGATGCCCGCGAGCGTGGCGGCCCCGGCGAGCAGCGAGCTCGCACCCGCCGTGCGTGCGATGCGGCGGCGTGGGGCTTCTGAAGGACGGTGGCTGAGGCGGGGACTCATTGGTTGCTCCGTGGGGAGTGCAGGTGTCCGTGGCTTCGTGGCGCAAGCTTCGGATCTGTCCCAAGGCGAGTTGAGAGACGCCGAGAGCGAATGGACGAAAGGACCTACAAGACGTCGTGCGCGCGGGACGACGCGGTTGTCGTCCCTTTCGGACGACGCGCACCGCGGGTGACGAGCGGTCCACGACGATCCGCGCAGAGGCGACGGCGATTGGCGCCGAGGCGACGGCGATTGGCACAGGCGACGGCGATTGGCGCAGAAGCGGGGCCCCGCGCGCGCGCAGGCGCGCGTACGCGCGCGCGCAGCACCCCGTTCGAGCAACCAACCGCCCGGCGACCCCGTTCGAGCAACCACCCGCCCGGCTCACCCGCCGTTTCGCGCGGGCTTGACGGCGCCGTAGCGGCGCCAGTGGCGCTCGGGGATGGCGTGGGGGTCCTTGTACCAGTACCAGGTGCAGGGGTCCTTGGAGTAATCCTCGGGCGGGTCGCAGGGGTAGAGCGGATAGCCGGACCATTGGATGGGGAGCGACTCGTTCATGAAGCTGCAATGGGTGCAGTAGAGGGGGAAGCCCTGGCGGTCGAACGACCAGTCGTGGGCATCCCTGGTGCGGCCTCCGTCGGGGAGCCCGTCGTAGGCGCCGTTGCGGACGAGCCGCTGGCCGGAGCCGCACGGGTTCATGGCGAAGGTGACCTTCTCGTCGTCCTCGGAGACGGTGAAGCTGCCGGGGTTGGGACCGACACCTGAGCAGGAGTGCGCGCGCCAGGTGGCGGCGAGGAGGGGGACGAGATCGCGTCGGTCGAGGCTCTCGATGGCCTGGTGGTGGCGGCGCCAGCCGCGGTTCATGGAGGCCTCCCAGGCTTCGGCGACGCCGTCCTCGCCGAGGCGCTGCTGGATGAACGAGACGAGGTCGAGGACGCCGGCGGCCATGAGGTCGTGGAGCATCTGCCACTCGTGCTTCATCTCGGCGCAGAGTGCTCGCGCCTCCTCGACGTCACCGGCGTCGATGGCGTCGATCGCGCGGTCCATCGTGGGTCGGCTCATGTCGGCGAGCTGGCTCTGGGAATACCATCGGTCTGCCATGGTGGAGGCCCTCCTGTGATGAACGCCGGGGCAGCCGGCGGGTTTGCGTGGACGAGACCTGGTCGCGCTCTCCCCTCGGCGCGGGCGCCGATGCGCTGCGCGGGTGAGTCATTGTGACCGACGCGCGCAGGGCGCTGGTGACGGGGGCGGCGCGGGGCATCGGCGCGGCGATCGCGGCGCGCCTGCGCGGCGACGGCTTCGAGGTGACGACGGCGGACATCGCCGACGGCTGCGACCTGCGTCTGGACGTGGCGCGCGACGAGTTCCCGCTACTGGACGACGTGTACGCGTGCGTGGCGAACGCGGCGATCACGACGACGATCGCGCCGGCGCACCGGATGACGCCGGAGCAGTGGTCGCTCGACATCGACGTGAACCTGACGGGCGCGTTTCGAACGGTGCAGGCGTGCCTCGAGGGCATGCGCGCGCACGGCGAGGGCCGCGTGATCGTGATCTCGAGCGTGGCGGCGATCGCGGGGCTCCCGGGGCAGGTGGCGTACGCCGCCTCGAAGGCGGGCCAGCTGGGGATGGTGCGGACGCTGGCGAGCGAGAACGCGGCGCACGGGATCACGGTGAACGCGATCCTGCCGGGGCTGGTGGGGACGGAGCAGGTGCTGGCGATGCCGTCGGACGTGCGCGAGCGGGCGATGCAGGCGCTGCCGGCGGGAAGGCTGGTCGAGCCGGCGGAGATCGCGGCGGCGGTGTCGTTCCTCGCGGGGAGCGAGGCGGCTCAGATCAATGGTCAGTCGATCGCGATCGACGGCGGGGCGTCGCTGTCGGCCCTGTCTCTGGGCAGCGAGCGCGCGCGCAGGCGCGAGCGCCAACGGGATTGAACGGCACGGCGCCGCGCGGCGGGCGCGCTTGGGTGCGCGGCGTCCCGTCGCGACGGGCGCTTCGTAAGCGGTTGCGTCTCATGGTGAGAACGACGCGGGCGCCGGCCGTAGCCCCCCGACCCGGCCGGCGCCGTCAGCGCTGCGTCGCTCGGGTCTCCACCCCGACTTGCCGGCGCACGTAACCGCGCACGAAGACGCGGTAGGCGACATCGGCAAACCCCACCAAGCAGATGCTCTTTACGGCGACGCTCATCGCCGGCGCTCCCCGCCGACGCTGAGCAGGCGCACGCGGTAGCCCTCACGCTCGAGCTGTTGCGCGCGGCGTTCGAGCCGGCCGCGGCTGGTGCTCTGGAGCTTGCGCTCGGGGTGATACGCGGACCCCCGATATACCCGAAGCAGATAGCGTGTCATGGCTCCCCCAAACTGATGTGCCGTAAGTTGCATTCGAATCGTCGGCGGGGGGCGGACCGGCTGCAACTGGACGTTTCGATTGGGTACCCAGGACCTTCGTCTAGGACGGCGTTTCAATTCACGCCAAACGTGCGCACGGGAGCCAGACGGACGAGCTCGAGGTGACCTACGCGGGAGCGGGCGAGACGGTGGTGCTGGTGCACGGCAGCGTCGTCGGCGCGCCGCTGACGTGGCACCGGCAGCTACCGCTGGCGGAGCACTTCAGGCTGTGCATCCCCGACCGCCCGGGCTTCGGCAACAGCCCGCCGCTCGAACGCGGCGACTTCGAGAGGGAGGCGCCGCTGATGGCGGCGCTGTTGGACGGCGGCGGGCACCTCGTCGGGCACTCCTACGGCGCGGTGATCGCGCTGCACGCGGCGGCGCTGGCGCGGGAGAACGTGCGCTCGCTGATCATCTCCGAGCCGGGGTGCCTGCGGGTGGCGGCGGGCAACGCGGCGGTCGACGCGGCGGTCGCGGGCGGCGAGCTGCTGTACGCACACGCGGGCGAGCTCGAGCCGCTGGACTTCCTGAAGGCGTTCCGCGGCGGCGTGGGCTCGACGCACGAGACGCCGGCGCGCCTGGAGGGCGAGCTGCTGCACGGCGCGCGGCTGGCGATGCGCGAGCGCCCGCCGTGGGAGTCTGAGCCGCCGCTGGCGGCGCTGCGTGAAGCGCGCTTCCCCAAGCTGGTGATATCGGGCGGGCACTCGGAGGTGTTCGAGGCGGTGTGCGACGTCCTCGCACGCGAGCTGGGCGCGCGCCGGGCGACGATCGCGGGACGGGGCCACACGATCCCGGCCACGGGCGCCCCCTACAACGAGCTGCTGCGCGCGTTCATCACGCGCGCGATCGACGCCTAGCGCTTTTCAGCGACTCCGTCCACGCGCGTCCAGCGACCGCAACGAAGGCGGGGACCGGGTGTTCTATGGGCACAAAACACCGGCCTGGCGCTTGACGCGGTGGCGGTTGGGACGCCTAAGCGAATGCCAGGGCGATCCATCCAAGAAGGAGGCGCAATGTTGCGTTCTAAGACGATGGCAGCCGCCCTGGCAGCCGCGGCGGCGCTGGTCGCGCTCGCGTCGGCCGCTACCGGAGCGAGCAGCGCGGCCGCCAATACCGGCTGCCACATCAGGCTCGAACCGCCCGCCCCGCGCCTCGTGCAGGACGGCGAAACGGCGCTCGTGTTCGGGCAGATCAAATGCGTGCCCGGCAGCGCGGCGGCGAACCAGACGGTGAACCTGCTCGAGAAAGTCGGCGACGGACCCCTGTCGCCTGCGCCGGTCGCGACCTCGACCAGCGACACCCTCGGCAAATTCCAGCTGACGACGCCCGCGCTCGAAAAGAACACGTTCGTATACGTGGTCGCGGGCAACGCGAAAAGCGCGCGCCGGCTCGTGCGGGTCTCGCCCAAGGTGACGATCTCGGGACCGCCCGACGGTTCGATCCTGTTCACTGGCCGCGGGCCGATCTTCGGGTCGCACGCGGGCCAATTCCCGAGCAGGGTGACGTTCAGCGGCACGGTGACTCCCGTGCTCGCGGGCGACGAAGTCGTGCTTCAGCGCGAGAACGCGATCAGCGGCGAAGAATGGCACCGCATCGGCACGGGCATCGTGAGCGGGACGGGCACGTACTCGATCCAGCACACTTTTGCGGTCCCCGGCTCGGCCGACATTCGCGTTCTCGTACGCCGCACGCAGGTGAGCGCCCCGGGCGTCTCGGAATCGCTGTCGTACATCATCGTCCAGGCGCAGAACCCGAGCCTGACGATCGAAAGCTCGAAGAACCCGGCGAAATACGGCGAACCGGTGACGATCAGCGGTGTCGACAAAGCCGGTCCGGGCATCGGCCTGACGCTCCTCGCGCGGACGCCGCTGACGAAGAAGTTCCTCCCGGTCTCGACCACGACGACGACGACCGGTGGCTCGTACTCGTTCCCGGCTCAGATCGCGCTGGTGAACACGAGCTACAAAGTCGTCGCCGGCGGAGCGGGCTCGCCCCGCCGCCGGAACTCGGCCCCGCTGTTCGAGGGCGTGAAATTCGGACTCACGGCGGCCGTTTCCGCGACGAGCGTCGCCCAGGGCGAGACGGTCACCTTCTCGGGCACCGTCTCGCCGGCGGTGGCGGGTCATCCGGTGTACCTGCAACAGCAGAATCCTGGCGGCATCGGGTTCCACGTGATCGAGGTGGGGGGCGTCGCGCCGACGGGCACGTACTCGCTCCCGTACGTCCCGTTCGTGACGGGTGCGCACGTCTATCGCGTGCGCGTCCCGGGCGACCCGGCGCATGAGGGCGCCGGTAGCCAGCAGTTCACGGTCACGACGACGATGAACCTCGGCGTGATCAACCCGGAGCCGCCGCGCAACGGCGCGCCTCCGAGCGAAGGCCACTAGCGCTAGCCGCGCCTGGCCGCGCTGCGCGCGGCCAGCCTCGCCCAAGCGGCCGCCCTCCCACCCCCGGGGGGCGGCCGCCGGCGTCGCGCGTCCGCTCCCTCGCCTTCACGACAGGCGCCCGCACACCTGAGACCCCGGCGGCGCTGTCGTCCCAAAGGGCCGACATGGCGTCGGCCTTTTGTCCGTACACGGCGCCCGCGTTCATG
>DATBCA010000006.1:0-1632 GCA_036270715.1 Solirubrobacteraceae bacterium | reverse complement strand
GGCGGCGAGCGTCGCCAGCGTGCGCCGGCGCGCCGGTGAGGCCCGCCTTCGGCGACCGCAAGAAATGCCTGCGTGATGCGATGTTCTGCCCAGCCACACGCAGTTCCGGCGCATCGAACCCGTAGAATTGAGAAGCATGGGTAAGGTTGTCAAGCTCGAACCGACGGCCAAGGCCAAGGCGGCTGCAAGCCGCCGAGCGCGGCAGAGGATGGCCGCCCGGGGCGTCGGACGGGCCGAAGCCGCGGACAGGCGCAGGCGCCCGCGGCGCGACAAGACCGCACTCGTGCTCGGAGGTGGGGGGTTCACGGGCGGGGTCTACGAGATCGGCGCGCTGCGCGCGCTCGACCTGCTCGCGGTGAACAGCACGGTCAGCCAGTTCGACGTCTACGTCGGCACGTCCGCGGGCTCGTTCATCGCGGCGCTCGTCGCCAACGGCGTCACGCCGGAGGAGATGATGAGCGTCGTCACGCGCCAGGGGTCGCGGCCGTTCCGCGACATCGACCTCGCCGACCTGCTGCGCCCGAACGTGCTCGAGTACGCGCGCACGGGCGCGGCGTTGCCGCTGAAGGCGCTGAAGCTCCTGCGCGAAGTCGTCACACAGCGCGGCTCGGTGTCGGCGATGGACGCGATGCTCGCGCTCGCCGAGGGCCTGCCCTCGGGCGCGTACACAGGCGCGGGCATCGAGCGCTACCTGCGTAAGGTGCTGAGCGAGCCCGGCCGCAGCGACGACTTCTCCGAGCTGCCTTGCGAGCTCTACATCACGGCGACCGATCTCGACACGTGCGAGCGCGTGGTGTTCGGCGTCGAGGGCACCGACACCCCGATCTCGACCGCGGTCCGCGCGTCGGGGGCGCTGCCGATGGTGTACGCGCCGGTGCGCGTGCACGACCGCGAGCTGATCGACGGCGGCATCGTCTCGACCACCAACCTCGACATCGCCGTGCAGGCGGGGGCGAAGCTGATCATCGTGATCAACCCGATCGTGCCGTTCGTCAATGACTTCACCTCGACCGTGCGCACCGTCCGCGGCAGGCGCCCGCGCCGCGTCTCGGACATGGGCTTCCCGCAGATCGGCTACCAGGTGTTCAAGCTCGTCGCCCACCAGCGCCTGCACGAACTCGCCAAGGGATGGGAGGAGCGCTACCCGGGTGTCGACATCGTGCTGATCGAGCCCGAGCCCAACGACGAGCTGATGTTCCAGACGTCGATGATGAACTTCGCCTCGCGCGTGGAGATCGCGCGCCACGGCTTCGAGTCCGTCACCAAGCACCTGGCCGGCGAGTACGCGCGCTACGCCGAGATCGCCGAGCGCCACGGGATCGAGATCTCCGGCCGGCGCGTGCGCAAGGTCGTCGAACACTTCGACGCCGAGCCCGAACACGTAAGCGCGTGGCGCAAGATCCTCGAAGGAACCACCGGCGCGCTGCTGCGCCAGGCCTCCTCCTCGGGCTAGAGCGACTTGTCGATCGCCGCGAGCAGGCGCTCGGTCGCGGCGGCGTTGCGGATGGCGATGCGCACGTGACGGGGCTCGCCGAGGGCGCCGCCTTCGGCGACGAGCACGCCCGCGCGCGCGAGGCGAGCCGCTAGCTCGCCGCCCTCGAGCTCGGGATGCGCGGCCCACACGAAGTTGGC
>DATBCA010000005.1:0-1545 GCA_036270715.1 Solirubrobacteraceae bacterium | reverse complement strand
CAGAGCTTCGACCGCCTGCCGATCCGCGTTCGGCTCGCGAGCGCCTCGGCGCTGCTGACGTTCGTGATCCTGTGCGCATTCGCGATCGCGATCGGCTCGCTGACGGTGAGCCGGATTCGCGCAGACTTCAACCGCCAGGTGCTGGACACGGCGAACGAGCTGCCGCTGCAGCTGAAGATCATCGCGTCCCCGACGGGCCTGCACAAAATCGAAGAAATCAGCCCTGCGCTCGTGGCATACGGAAACTCCGATAACCACACGTTCATCCGCCTCATCACCGAAGGCGGCGGGGTCCTGCGCCAGCAGCCCGAAAACGCGCCCGAACTGGAACCTTCCCTGCTCCCGCGCACCGAACGCGGCTACCGCGTGGTGACGCGGATCGGCAGGGTGCTCGAGGGCTCGCAGTACGGCCCGGTGATCGGGCGCGTGCTGATCGTGTACGGTCGCAAAACCTCGGACACGGAAGCGACTGTCGCGCGCCTGGAGCTGTTCCTCATCTTGGGCGTGTTCGCGGGAACGGCCCTCGCGCTGCTGGCGGGGATGGCGATCGCGCGCCGCGCGATGTCGCCGATCGCGCAGCTGACGTCGGTTGCGGCGGACATCGCGCGCACGCGCGACCCCTCGCGCCGAGTGCCCGAGCCGGCGTCCACGGACGAGGTCTCAGAGCTCGCGCAAACGCTCAGCGGGATGCTCCACGAGCTGGACGCGGCGCGCTCGGAGCGCGAGTCGGTGCTCGCGCGCCAGCGGAGGTTCGTCGCGGACGCCTCGCACGAGCTGCGCACGCCGCTTACGAGCGTGCTCGCGAACCTCGAACTGCTGGCCGAGCGCTCGGAGGTGGGCGGGTTGTCGAGCGACCTCGGCGACGCGGCGCGCTCCGCGCTTCGCTCATCGCAGCGGATGCGCCGTCTGGTCGCGGACCTGCTCCTGCTCGCGCGCACGGACGTCGGGCGCAGGCCGAGTCGCGAGTCCGTCGACCTGGCGCAGATCGTGATCGAAGCGGCCGGCGAGCTGGGGCCGGTGAGCCGCGCGCACGAGATCGTGATCGACGCGCGCCCCGCGCGCGTGACGGCGGCGCGCGACGAGCTTCACCGCCTGGTGATCAACCTGATCGAGAACGCGCTCAAGCACACGCCGCCGGGCACGCAGATCAACGTGCTCACGCGCACGCAGGGCGATGACGTGACGCTGATCGTCGAAGACGATGGGCCGGGCGTGCCGGCGGAGCTCGTGCCGACGCTGTTCGAGCGCTTCGTGCGAGGCGCGGGCGACCGCGGCGGCTCCTTCGGACTCGGTCTCGCGATCGTGAAGGCGGTCGCGGACGCGCACGGCGGCTCGGTCGCGCTCGACGGCACTGGCGCGGACGGACGCACGGGCGCGCGCTTCGTCGTGCGCCTTCCCGGCGAGCGGACGGCGCCGTCGGGCGAGGACGACGCGCAGGCCGGCGACTCGGCGCCGGGCGGCTGGCCGATCTCCGATCGGTCGCTCGCGACCTGAGCCGCGCGGCGCGGCGCCGCTGAGCGTTACACCTCGACGACGACCGGCAGG
>DATBCA010000004.1:0-7611 GCA_036270715.1 Solirubrobacteraceae bacterium | reverse complement strand
ACGGCGATGTCTTTCTGGATCGCCCAGATCGCGAAGAACAGCACGAAGCCGACCGCGGCGATCGTCGTGTACTGGCGATTGAGGTACGCCCGGGCGCCCTGCTGGACGGCGCTCGAAATCGCCTGCATGCGCTCGTTCCCCGGGGACAGCGCGAGCAGGGAGCGCGTCGTGAGCAGGCCGTAGGCCACCGCACACCCGGCGCAAACGAGGGCGACGACGACCCCGTGGTTCGTCAGAAAGCTGCTCAAGGAAAATCCTCCGCGGTCTGATTGGCATGCCGCGCGAGGATTCGCGCGCACATTTGTCGCCCGGATCGCTCGCGTCGCGCGTCCATCCGGTGCAAACGCGCGCGCAGTCTATCGTGCTCGCGCGCGGAAGGGCGGCTGAAAACGGCTCAGCGCCCAGGCACCCACAGCCGCCCGCTCGCCTCCGCGGGCCCCGGGCCTTGCTCTCCCTCCCCCGCCTCCGCGGCCGGCCCCTCGCCGGCCCTCGCCGACTCGGCCTGCTCGCCCGCGGCCGCGCCTGCGGCGGGCGCGCCCGCGCTCTGCACCTCGCGCGCGTAGGCGATCTGCAGCTGCGAGAGCGCGTCGCGAAGCGGGCGCAGCTCCTCCGAGAGCGTTCGCTCGAGCACGCCCACGAGCGCCCGCACGGCATCGATCGCGTCGCGGACCTGGTCGAGGTCGCGGTCCGCGCGCGCGGCGGCGAGCTCCTCGGGGCTCGCCGACGGTGGCGCCAGCCCCAGCCGCCTGCCGCCGATGTTCAGCAGCAGTACGGCGGCCTGCAGGATCATGTCCGTGCTCGTCATCGCCGCGAGCTGCTCCTCCTCGGCCGCCCGCTGCGCGGACGGGCCGCCGCGATCCGTCTCGGCGCTCATCAGACCCTCACCTCCTGGGCGTAGCTCTGGCGCGTCTCGGCGACGGAGGTCGCGAACACCTCCTCGCGGCTCGCGCCCGCCGCGATCAGGGCCTGCTGGCGCTGCGCGCCGTTGCGCTCGGGGAACGACGGGTCGAGGCCGAGCTCGGCGCGAACAGGAGCGGACCACGCGAGCAGGCGCTCGATCGCGTCGCGCGCGGGGAACTCCTCCGCACGGTCGAGGTCGATCATCATGCCGTCGAGCCCGAAACGGATCGCTCGCCACATGTTCTCCTCGACCAGCCGCGGCGGCGGGTCGGCGAGCGGCACGCCCTCGTCGACGTCGCGCGCGGCCTGCGCGACGCACGCCACCATCAGCGCGGCGAGCGCGTCCGACTCCTGCGCAGTCGCCTGCACGTCGCATATGCGCACCTCCACGGTGCCGAAGGCGAAGTGCGGGCGTACCGACCACCAGATCTGGGTGAACTCGACGATCGACCTCGTTCGCAGGAGAAATTCGATGTACTCGCGATACGCGTCCCAGCCGCCGAACGCGTCGGGAATCCCGCAGCGCGGGAAGCTCCTCGTGAAGCTCTGCGTGCGCGCCGAGTGCAGCCCGCTGTCGCGCCCGTCGAGGAACGGCGAGTTCGCCGAGATCGCGAGCAGCAGCGGCAGCACCCCTCGCAGACGGTCGCAGATGCGCACTGCGCGGTCGATGTCGCGCACGCCGACGTGGACGTGCAGGCTGAAGGTGTTGTTGCGCCAGGCGACGTATTTCAGGCCCTGCTCGACGCGGCGGTAGTGCTCGGTGTCGATGATCGACTGCTCGCGGTAGTCGGCCCACGGGTGCGTGCCCGTCGCTCCGAGCGCGACCCCCTGCGCGGCCGCGAACGCGAACAGCCGCCGGCGATGCTCCCACTGGTGCGCGAGCGCGTCCCCGAGGTCCGCGCCGGTGCCCGAGATGATCTCGATCTCCGAGGAGATGAGCTCGCCCGTGATCGCCGCTCGCAGGTCCGGGTCCGCGTCCGCGGCGGCGGCGCACATCTGCTCGTAGCGGGGGATCAGTTCGAGCGTCCGCGGGTCGAGGATCGAGAACTCCTCCTCGACGCCGACGGTGAGGTCGCTCGACTCTGCGAACGTCTCGAAGGCGCGATCTAGATCGAGGCTGTTCATGCGGTGCGGTGTAGCTCCGGCGGGCCGCGCTCGCGGCGGCCGTGGTGTCAGGTCAGGTAGAAGTACAGCGCGTACAGGAGGTCAACAGCGGGGCTCGAGGTGTGTACGGTGACCTCGGGCGGGACGGCGAGCAGCGACTCGGAGTAGTTGAAGATGATTTTCACGCCCGCCTCGACGAGCTCGTCCGCGAGCCCCTGAGCGGCGGCGGTGGGCACGGCGAGCACGCCGACGACGATGTCCTCGTCCTGAACGATCTGGCGCAGCTCGCCCGTGTGGCGTACGACCTGGTTGCCGACGCGTTCGCCGACCTTCCCGGGATCCACGTCGAAGATCGCGACCACGCGGAAGCCGTGGTCGGCGAAGATGTCCGAGGAGGCGATCGCCTTGCCGAGGTGGCCCGCGCCGAGCAGCGCGATGTTGTGCTGCCCGGCCGTGCGCAGGATCTTGCGGATCTGCGAGACGAGCGCCTCGACGTTGTAGCCGACGCCGCGCTTGCCGAACTTGCCGAAGCCCGACAGGTCGCGGCGGATCTGGGTCGAGTTGACGTGCGTGTAGTCGGAGAGCTCCTGCGAGGAGATCGTCTCCTTGCCCATCTTGCGGGCCTGGGTAAGCACCTGCAGGTAGCGCGAGAGGCGTGCGGCGACGCCCAGGGAGAGGCGCTCGCTTGGCGACTGGCCCCCGTTGCTGGCCGATCTCAGATCGGCCGCCTGCTCCCCCACGTGCGCCGGTGCTCCGTCACTCATCGCCCGTGACTCTAGTCGCTCGCGAAGCTCGTTCTCCTCGACGAAGTAATCGAACAGCTCCTCGCCGTCGAGGGCGATCACGGGGATGCGCTCGAGGTAGGCGCGGTGCAGGCCGTCGTCGGTCGTGATGTCCCGCTCGACGAGCGCGAAGCCGAGCTCGCGCTCGAGCGCGCGCAGGGTCGTGATCGCGTCGGCGCACAGATGGCAGCCGGGCGCCACGTATACGGTCACCACGCTCACGGCTGCCGCTCGCCGGTCGCGTACGCGTCGAGCGCGAGGTACTCGGGGTAGCGCAACTGCACGCCGTAGCGCGCCGCGGAGGCGATCATCGCGGCGTTGTCCGTGCACAGCTCACGCGGCGGCACGTGCACCTCGACGCCGAGCTCGCGCACGCGCGCGCGCAGCGCCGCGTTCGCGGCCACGCCGCCGCCGAGCGCCAGCCGCTCGAGACCGGTGCGCTCGAGCGCGCGCTCGCAGCGCACCGCGAGGCTCTCGACGATCGCCGCCTGGTAGGAGGCGGCGAGATCGCTCGCGCGCGCCTCGGTGTCCTGCAGCGATAGCTCGCGCAGCTTGTACAGAAGCGCGGTCTTCAGCCCGGCGAAGGAGAAGTCGAGCCCTTTCGCGAACGCCTCGCGCGCGGCGCCGCGCCCGCCCGCGGCTCGGTCGCGCTCCGAGCCGGGGAACACGAACGCCTGCGCGTCGCCGCCGGCCGCGAGACGCTCCAGCGCAGCGCCGCCCGGGTAGCCCAGCCCGAGCAGGCGTGCGCCCTTGTCGAACGCCTCGCCCGCGGCGTCGTCGAGCGTGCTCCCGAGCACCTCGAAGCCGTCGCGCTCCGCGACGCGAGCGACCAGCGTGTGGCCGCCGCTGGCGATCAGGCACACGAACGGCGGCTCGAGTCCCTCAGTCGCGCGCGCACGCCCGGCGCCGTTGCCCGCCTGCGCCGCGTCGAGCACGATGAAGTTGGCGGCGACGTGGCCCTGGAGATGATCGATCGGCGCGAACGGCAGCTCGCGCGCGGCGGCGAGCGCCTTCGCGGTCGAGAGCCCGACGAGGAGCGCACCGACGAGGCCTGGGCCCTGCGTGGCGGCGACGAGGTCGACGTCGTCGAGCGACGCGCCCGCGAGCGAGAGCGCGCGCTCGAGGACCGCGCCGACGACGTCGAGGTGATGGCGCGAGGCGATCTCGGGCACGACGCCGCCGAAGACCTCGTGCTCGACCTGCGAGGAGATGACGTTCGAGCGCAGCCGCCCGTCGCCGCCGAGCACCGCGGCGCACGTGTCGTCGCAGCTCGTCTCGAGGGCGAGGATCACGCGCACGTACGGGGCCGGCTCACACGGGCCCCGGGTTGGGGACGTCGTCGAGCGAGCCCGCGCGCGTGGCCGGGGTGCGCCACATGACGAGCGCGTCCTCGCCGTTGTCCTGGTAGTAGCGGCGGCGCGTGCCCGCCGCGCGAAAGCCCTCGCGCTCGTACAGGTGGATCGCGACGGCGTTCGAGCGGCGAACCTCGAGCGTGAAGCGCGCGCCGTCGTCGCCGACGCGCGCGTACAGCTCGGCGAGCAGCCGCGAGGCGAGGCCCTGGCGCTGGCGGTTGACGTCGACGGCGATGTTCATGATGTGCCAAACGGTGTCGTAGCGCGAGCAGATCAGGTAACCGACGAGGCGGCCATCGCTCACGCGCTCACCGCTCCCGCGCGGTTTCCGCGCCTCGGCGTCCGCCCCCCGCTCGATCGCCGCGAGGCAGATGCCGGTCTGCTTGGAGAGCTCGAGCACGAACATCGCGAGCGACCACGGCGTCGGGAACACGCGCCGCTCGATCCCGAGCACCGCAGGCAGGTCCGTGTAGGAGAGCGCTCGCACCTCGAGCTGGGAGTCCCCGCCGGCGTGGACCCCGGCGCTCGGCGTCGTGATGCTCACCGCTCAGACCCTCCCCGCCGGCGCGCGAGCCGCGCGCGCGATCGCCGCATCGGCGTCGCGGCGGTAGTCGGGGACGACGTCGCGGGCCCCATGCACCGGCGCCGAGAGGCCGAGCGCACAGATCGCGTGCGTGCCGATGAGGTGGGCGGGGTCGGCGTCCTGCGGAACCATCGCGCCGTGCTCCTCGAGCTCGGCGCGATAGCGGACGGCGCCGTCGCCGACGGCTACGACGCCGCGCCCGGGCCCGCCGAGATCGTCGGCGCGTGATACGGCTGCGGCGAGCTCGGCCGGACGCAGCGGCGGGCCGAAGTCGATCTCGTGCCCTCGATCCTGCGCTCCGGCGGCGTACGCCGCCGTGAACACCTCGCCGCGCCGGGCATCGATCACGGCGAGCAGCGGCCGATCTGGATACTCCGGCGCAGCCCCATGGGCGAGCGCGCGCAGACTCGATACGCCGACGAGCTCCGCACGGAGCGATTGCGCGAGGCCCCTCGCGGTCGCGACGCCGACGCGAAGGCCGGTGAAGCGCCCAGGACCCGTGCCGACCGCGATCCGGTCGATGGCATCCCACTCGAGGCCGGCGCGCGCGAGCAGCTCGGCGGCGAATGGAAGCAGGCGCGTTGCGTGCCCAGGGTGCTCACCCTCGCGCGGGTCGTCGCGCCGCTCCAGCGTGCTCGCGTCCGCGAGTCGCAACCCCACGGCGGTCGCCGAAGTTGCCGTGTCGAATCCGAGGACGATCATGCGGCGTCGAGGACGATTCGCCGGCGGTCATCGCCGCGATGCTCGAGCGAGACGACGACGCGGGCGCCGCTCAATGCGCGCTCGCCGTCGAGCGGCCACTCGACGAACGCGATCCGCCCCTCGCCGACGTAGTCGTCGAGCAGCCCGGGCTCCTCGTGCTCGAGACCAGCGAGGCGGTAGAGGTCGAGGTGGGACACGGTGAGCTCGCGTGCGCGATAGCGGTGGCCAATGCTGAAGCTCGGACTCGTGACCGGATCGGTGACGCCGAGGGCGGTCGCGGCGCCGCGCACGAGCGTCGTCTTGCCGGCGCCGAGCTCCCCGCGCACGAGCACGAGGTCTCCGGGGCGCAGGCCTTCGGCGAGCTGCGCGCCGAGCGATTCGGTCTCGCCCGCGCCGGACGTTTCAACGATGCGAACGGCCACGCGCAGAGAGTAGAGCGAACGTCCGTCCCTGCCGTGTCGACCTATGGAGCCGGGCGCGTGCCGCCCACAACCGCGACGGATTCTTGGGCGTTAAATGCGACCGGCCCGCGGGAGAAAGGGTCACGGGCCGGTCGCCACTACTGGAGGGATGGAGACAAGGTCAGTATCGACAGCCGCCCGAAGCGACTTTAGACCTTGAGCTGAAACGTTCGACGACAACGGCGGAACCCCTCTTTTGCAGGGTTTTTGGCGCCTTTTTGTTCTAGAACAAGCCGAGCTGGTCGGGCGCGGGAGCGTCGGGCGCATCGTCGCCTGCGGCGCCCGGCCCCCCCACGGCAACGGCCTCGCGGGCCGCTTCGAGCTCCTCCTCTGCCGCGGGCTGCGGAGGCGGCTCCATCGCGAGCAGCTCTGGGATGCGCGAGAAGTCCTCGCGCAGCGTCTCGAGCATCCGCGGCGTGTAGAGCGCCGCGGCGGGGTGGTAGAGCGGATACAGCCGCACGGCGCGGCGCCCGATCGTGGTCAACTCCGGCTGCCCGTGAAGGAGCGTGATCCCGGTGGGGTCGCCGCGGAGGAGCTTCGTCGAGAAGTTCCCCAGCGTGCAGATCACCTTCGGCTCGATCAGCTCGACCTTGCGCATCAGGTACTCGCTGCAGTTCTCGATCTCGTGGGGCTGCGGGTCACGATTGCCGGGAGGCCTGCAGCAGAGCGTGTTCGCGATGAACACGTCTTCCCGCGCCAACCCGATCTCCCCCAGCAGCTGCTCGAGCAGCTTCCCGGCCCGCCCCACGAACGGAAGGCCCTGCTCGTCCTCGCTCGCACCCGGGGCCTCGCCCACGAACATGAGGTCGGCGTCGGCGTTGCCCGCGCCGAAGACGACGGTCTTGCGCGTTGCGGCAAGTTCCGGGCAGCGCTCGCAGCTGCGCGTCTGCGCGAACAGCTCCTTCAGAGCCTCGCGCCGCTCGGCTGCTGAGAGGAGTCGCACCGCGGTGGCCACGTTGGGATGGTAGTTGCGGGCTCGGTGGCGACGGCCGAGGCGGGAGGGTGTGTTCGTTCGGTTTTGATCGGTGTTTCCGCAGTCGCCGTGCGGAGCCTGCCGCGGACGCTTCCTCGCTACGATCGCGCGCCTTCAAGCGTCGGGTAGGATCGCGGCCACATGCCTGGCGGGGGATGCCGAGAGTGAGCAGTGGTTCGAGCCCACATGAGAGCGAACTGAACGTCGCGCCGGCGGGCGCCGAGCGCGCGCTGGACTTCCATCCGGGGATGCCGATGCGCTGGGAGATCACGCGCGGCGCGACAGAGACGGGCGGCGAGCTGTTCGAGGCCACGAACTGGCTCGATGCGGGAATGCCGGGGCCGCCGCTGCACGTGCACCCCACGGCGGACGACAGCTTCGAAGTGATCGAGGGAGCCCTCGACTTCTGCGTCGGCGGCGAGTGGAAAACGATCCGGGCCGGTGAAGCGGCGACGGCGCCGGCGGGCGTTCCGCACACGTTGCGCAACTCGACGTCCGACCCCGTCCGCGCCGTCAACGTGCACCGCCCGGCGCTTCAGTTCGAATCGTTCTTCCGCGAGATGCACGCGTTGATCGCTCGGGGGAAGATCAAGCAGCTGCCGCCGAAGGACCCTCGCTCGGCGATCTATGCGGCGATGCTGTTCGCGAAGTACCCCGACGAGATTCGCGTCGTCAAGCCTCCGAACGCCGTGTTCTCCGGGCTGGCCTTGGTGGGCCGAGCACTCGGCTTCAAGCTCGAGTCCTGACACGCCCG
>DATBCA010000003.1:0-4882 GCA_036270715.1 Solirubrobacteraceae bacterium | reverse complement strand
GCGTCGAGCGTCGGCCCGGCCGACTCCTCGAGCGCGGCCACGGCTGCGCTGTCTTCGCTCTCTGTGTCCTCTCGGTTCCCCGGTGCGGGCATATCTGCAGACGATCCTCTCAGTCGGTCGCGCTTGTCAAGCGCTCGCGCGTCCTGCTCGGGGCGCGCGTACGCGCCCGGCTAGGCCATTGGCAGCGACATGCCCGCGGGTTTTCGCTCGGCCTCGCCCCCGTTCGCGGGGGCGGGGGTCGAGCCCCCGGGGATGACCTCGAGCACCGGAAGCGAGGAAGGCGCGACCGATCGGAGATCGGCCGGCGCGCTCGCGACCAGGCCGCGGGCCGCCTGGTGGATGGCGACGGCCGCGGGGTCGTCAGGGTCCTCGATCACGAGCGGCACGCCGCCGTCGGCGTGCTCGCGCAGAGGCATCGTCAGCGGCACGCGAGCGAGCAGCGGGACGTCGAGCTCGTCCGCGAGCTCGCTGCCTCCGCCCTCTCCGAAGATTGCGTAGTGCTCGCCCGTCGGCGTGCGGAAGCCCGACATGTTCTCGATCACGCCCGCGATCTCCAGCGAGACCTTTTCGGCCATGTGCGCCGCGCGGCGCGCGACCTTCTGCGCGGCCGGCTGCGGCGTCGTCACGATCACGAAGCGCGCGCTCGGCAGCAGCTGCGCGAGCGTCATCGACACGTCCCCCGTGCCCGGCGGGAGGTCGATCAGCAGGAAGTCCAGCGCGCCCCAGTCGACGTCCTGGAGGAACTGCGTGAGCGCCTTGTGCAGCATCGGGCCGCGCCACACGACCGCAGCGTCCTCCTCGACGAAGAACCCGATCGACATCACGTTCACGCCGTGCGCGCGCAGCGGGACGATCTTGCGCTGCGCCGACACCGCCGGCCGCGTCGCGCCCAGGCCGTACATGCGCGGGATCGAGTATCCCCATACGTCCGCGTCGAGCACGCCCACGCGCTTGCCTTCACTCGCGAGAGCGGCGGCAAGGTTCGCCGTGAGGGTCGACTTGCCGACGCCGCCCTTGCCCGAGCCGATGCAGAGGATGTTCTGCACCAGCGCGAGCGCCCCTTCGGGCAGCGTGCCGCGCCCCAGCTTCTGCTGCAGCACGGCCTTCTGCGCGTCGGTCAGCACGTCGAAGTACACGTTCACATGCGTCACGCCCGGCAGCTCTCCGACCGCCTGCGCGACGGCGCCCTGGAAGTGCCCCTTGATCGGGCAGCCAGGCGTCGTCAGCGAGACCGTCACGTCGACCACGCCGTTCGCGCTCAGCTCGATCGAGCGCACCATGTCGAGCTCGACGATCGAGCGGTGCAGCTCGGGGTCTATGACCACCCGCAGCGACGCGAGGATCTCGTCCCTCGTGGGTGTGCTCTCAGCCGTGTTGCTCACTTGAGTCATTGTGACAAACGGCGAGGGGCGGCCGTCGGCGACAGCGTGCCCTCGCCGCGACGATGCGCGCTCGTCGCGAAGCAGGGCGCGCGGTTTCGACCGCGCGAGGCGCCGCGGGCGGTCGGGCCTTGACGCGAGCGCGGTGAGCGTTAAAAGTGACTCGCGGGGCGGTACAGACCGCCCCGCGAGTCGGGGGAGGAGAGGGTGCTACTACTGCCGGCGGGATATGAGGCCGACAGACTTACCCGCGGCCCGTCTCTCCTGACGGTGCGGGGGAAGGTCGTTTTCGCTCAGACGAGGTTGAGCACGCGCTCCTGGACTCGGTTGGCGAGCTCGGTGCCGTTCTTCGCCAGCGCGTCACGGCGCTGTTCGAGGGTGGAGAAGGTCTTCTCGACCCTGCGACGGCGCTGGCGCAGGTCGCGCTCGACGCGGGTTCGCGTTTTGCGGACCTCGCGCTCGAGGCGCTTGCGCGCGGTCGCGCCGCGGCGCTCGAAGCGCCGGAGCTGCGCCTGGGTCTTGGTCGGGCTCGAGTACGTCGAGAGCGTGTCGCTGACGCTCGAGACGACGCGGTCGCGAACGATCAGCGTCGCGCCGACCGGGATCAGCACGGCGCGCTCCGCGTAGTCGCCGAGCGCCGAGACCGGGCGGTCGGAGATCGAGTAGCGCGCGCCAACGGGCGGGGTGCCGTTGAGTGTGCGTGTCGCGCCGGGCGTGCGCGCGCTCGCCGCTTTGCGGCGGGCCGGTTTACGTCGTTTGGCTCGCGCCGACGCGGCGGTCGCCGAAGGTTTCGTGGCGGTAGGCATCTGGAGAAATCTCCTCTTCTTCCTCGCCTCTGCGAGGCTGAACGTTGGTGTCTTTCTTCTTGAGACGCTGAGACTAGCAGCGAACACCTGTTTGTACCCGCCTGGGCAAGATTGTTACACATCGAGCACGCCGGCGCCGGAACGGCCCGGAGAAAGTGGCAATCTGCGCAAGACCTTGTGACAGACGGAACGTGTGTTCGGCCGCTACGCGGCCGGCACGCGCGTTCGCGCGAGCCACTGCTCCGGATGCTCGAGCTCGGCCAAGCTGGGCAGCGCGGCGGGGCTCTCCCACACCCGCGCGAGCGCCGTCGGACCGTCTCGCGCGACGACCTCGTCGCAGAACCGCCGCCCGACCTCGTACTGGCGCAGCTTCAGCTCGAGACCGAGCAGGCGCTCGATCACGCGCCAGTAGAGCGGGCGCTGGGTGCGCCTGCGCGTCATCGCGTCGCGCAGGCGCGGCAGCGACGGCAGCTACTCGCCGCCGATCGCGTCCATCGTGTGCTCGGCGTGCCCCTCGATCACCGACATCACCGCCTGGATGCCCTCGACCTTGCTCCAGCGATCCTCGCCGAGCGTCCAGCGCAGCGTCTCTCCGCGGCGCACGCGCGCGAGCAGCTCGATCAGGTCCTGCGGGTCCGGCAGGTGCAGTCGCGACGCCGCCTTGAAGCCGCCGCCGCGTCCGCCGTTGCCCTTCGTGGCTCCCTCGTCGTCCGCCCGCTCATCGCCCCCGAGGGCCAGCTGAACGCTCGCCAGCAGGTCCATGATCATCCCGCCGAGGTGGTCTCGCAGCCACGGCACCGCGGTGAACTGGACGGCGTGCGTGATCTCGTGAATGGCCACCCACAGCACGAGCTCCTCCGAATCGACGGCCAGGCTGCGCGCGGCGATGGCGAGGTTCGGCGCCAGCAGCAGCAGGCGCGGCGCGACCTCGCGATCCAGCAGCGCGAGGTCGTACTGGCCGAGCACGCGCTGCGAGAGCGCGCCCGTCAGCGCGCCGATCTGCGCCCCGAGCAGAAATCCGGTCGCGCTGCGAAGCGGGCCCGCGAGGATGCCGGCGCCGACTCCCAGGCGCTCGGTGAGCGGCGTCATCATCGGCCGCATCGTGCGCAGGTTTGCGGCGATCCACTCCGCGCGATCGACGGTCTCGACGGGCGGCAGCTCCGCCGGCGTCGGTAGGCCGCTGTACTCGCTCACGCGGCGCGCGAAGTCGTGCGCGCGAGGCTCGACGAGTGCGGCGCGCACGCCCCCCGAGGGGGGGGAGCCGGCGATTCGCTCGCCGACGCGTTGGGCGGCCGTCCAATCGATCACGTCCATCCATAGAGCGTAGCCCGCGGACTCGGCCCAGGACCGACGTATTCTTGGCGGGTGCCCGCTTCGAGGATCGTGCCCACGGCGCCGGCCGAGGACGCCGGCGAGCCGCGCGTCCAAGAGCGCCTGCTGCGCCGGGCCGAGGTTCGCGACGTGCTCGCATGGGTGCGCCTGCTCGTCGACCCACACGACGCCGCGGCCGTCGTGCGCGCGCTCGCTCGCGCTCCGATCGAACTGCGCCAGGCTCACCTCGCGCGCGTGATCGCCCTGTCCCGCCGGCGCAAGCTCGATCTCGTCGCCGGGTGTGCCGCGGCGATCGAGTCCCCGCAGATCCCCCCCGAGGCGCGCGAGCGGATCGAGCGCTTCATCGCGTTGCACGCGCGCGCCGAGGCCGCGCTCGCGGGCAGCGGCGCAGAGGCCTTCATCCGCGAGCTGATCGAGTCGCTGAGCACGCCGCACAAGCCGCTGCTCGCGCCCGCGCAGGCCGCGCGGCAGCGCGCGGGACTGCGCCGGCTCGAGAGCCTCGCGAGCGAGTTCGTGCGGGCCGAGCCGCACGCGAGCGCCGACCAGCTTGCTCGCCACCTCGCGGCGATCGCGATCGAGTTCTCGCCCGCCGCCGCGGATGCTGCCGCGGCGGCGCCCGGCGCCGCCGGCGACAGGCTGCAGGCGACCTTCGAGCTGCTGCGCGAGGACATGCTCGAGAGCGTCGCGCGCATCGGTGGGCGACTCTCGGAGCTGCGCCTCGACACGGAGCTCGACATCGCGCACGGAGTCGTCCGCTACCTCGAGCTCGTCAAGCTCGCGGCGCTGCTGCAGCGCGCCCCCGAGAGCAACGTGAGGGACGCGCTCGAGGACATCAACGCGCGGCTGCTCGTCTCGGCGACTCCGCTCGAGCGCGAGATCTTCCAGACCTCAACGCTCGACGAGCTGCTCGTCGAGGCCGTCGACGGCGAGCGCGATCCGGCCTCCCCCCGGCTCGCGGCGCCGGGCGCGCCGGCGCTCCAGGCGCGCTCGACCGGGCTCGCACGGCGCGGGCTCGGCGACGCCGAAGAGCTCTCGCTCGGACCGTTCCTGCCGCGCAAGGGTCGCGGCCTTGCGCTGTCGGCGTCGGACGTCGCGATCTACCGCAGCTGCCCGCTTCGCTACAAGTTTGCGCGCGTCCTCCGGATCCCGACCGAGCAGACGCTCCACCAGCGCTTCGGCATCGTCGTGCACCAGGTGCTGGAGCGCTACCACGCGGCGTCGCTCGACGAGCTCGAGGACCTGTTCGCGCTGTTCGACGCCGGCTGGCGGCGCGCCGGCCTCGGCGACAGCGCCGTCGAGTAGGCGCTGCGCGAAAAGGGGTACGAGGCGCTGCGCCGCTATCACGCGCGCCTGTCGCGCGAGCCC
>DATBCA010000002.1:0-3035 GCA_036270715.1 Solirubrobacteraceae bacterium | reverse complement strand
GGGCTCGTGCAGGCGGGCGTGCCGCTGCTGGGCACGAGCGTGGACGCGATCGACCTCGCGGAGGACCGCGGGCGCTTCGGCGCGTTGCTCGCGCGCCTGGGCTATCGCGCGCCCGCGTATGCGACCGCGCGCTCGGTCCAGGAGGCGCTCGAGTGCAGCGAGAAGGTCTCCTTCCCGCTCCTCGTACGTCCCTCCTACGTGCTCGGCGGGCGCGCGATGGAGATCGTGTACTCGCGCGAGGGGCTGGCCGAATACCTCGAGCGCGAGGCGATCGGGGGCGGGCGCTCGGGGCCGAACGGCGGCGGGGGCGAGATCTTTCTCGACCACTTCCTCGAGAACGCGACCGAGGTCGACGTCGACGCGCTGTGCGACGGACGCGTCGAGGACGGCGGTGGGGGAGACGTGTGGATCGGCGGGATCATGCAGCACGTCGAGGAGGCGGGCGTGCACTCGGGCGACAGCGCGTGCGTGCTGCCGCCGCACTCGCTGGGGGAGGAGATGCTCGAGCAGATCCGCGAGGCGACGCGCGAGATCGCGCTCGAGATCGGCGTGGTGGGGCTGCTCAACGTGCAGTACGCGGTGTACGCGGGCGAGCTGTTCGTGATCGAGGCCAACCCGCGCGCGTCGCGCACGGTTCCGTTCGTCTCCAAGGCGGTCGGCCTGCCGCTCGCGAAGCTCGCCTGCCGGGTGATGCTCGGGGAGCGGATCGCCGACCTCGGCCTGCCGGGCGAGCGCGAAGGCCTCGGGTATGGCGACCACGTGTCGGTCAAGGAGGCGGTGCTGCCGTTCGACCGCTTCGAAGGCTCCGACGCGCTGCTCGGCCCGGAGATGCGCTCGACGGGAGAGGTGATGGGCATCGCGCGCGACTTCCCGACGGCTTTCGCTAAGGCGCAGGCTGCCGCCGGCGTTCCGCTGCCGCGCTCGGGCACGGCGTTCATCACGGTGACCGACTCGGACAAGGCGGGCGCGTTCGCGATCGCGCAGAGCCTGCACGACAACGGCTTTCGCATCGTCGCCACGCGCGGCACCGCCGAGGCGATCGCGCGCATGGGCGTGCCGGTCACGCGCCTGAACAAGATCGGCGAGGGGTCGCCGCACGTCGTCGACTGGATCGAGCGCGGCGACGTCGACCTCGTGGTCAACACGCCGACGGGCGTCGGCGCGCGCAGCGACGGGCGCGAGATCAGGCGCGCGGCGGTGATGCACGGGATCCCGTGCCTGACGACGCTCTCCGCCGGTGTGTCGGCCGCGCGCGCGATCGCGCGCTCCGCGCAGGCCGAGGCCGACGTGCTGTGCCTGCAGGAGCTGCACGGAGCGCGGCGCGGGTGAGCCACGCTCCCTTCGCGCGCCGACCGCTGAGCATCACGGCAAGCGAGCGGTATGGGCCCTACGTCGTGCTGCGCGCCGCCGACCCCGAGGGCCCGGCGCCGGCGCCGGGCCAGTTCACGATGCTCGCGGCGGCCGAACGCTGGGGTGGCGGGGAGGACGGGCGGCCGTTCCTCGCGCGGGCGTTCTCCGTCGCGCGCCACCGCGCCGGCGAGGTGCACTACGTGCTCGAGGACGTCGGGCCGGGGACAGGGCGCCTGTGCGAGCTCGCGCCGGGCGAGCGGATGTGGGCGCTGGGGCCGCTCGGGCGGGGCTTCGCGCAACCGACCGACGGGCGCCGCGCGCTGCTGGTCGGCGGCGGGATCGGGATCGCGCCGCTCGTGATCCTCGCGGATACGCTCGCGGACGCGGGGCCGCGGGCGGGGCGGGGAACCCCGCCAAGCGCCGCGATCCTCGGCTTTCGCGACGGCGAGCGCGCGCGCGCGGCGTCGCTCATCGACGGCGCGCAGGTGGCCACCGACGACGGCTCGGCGGGCCACCACGGGCCGTGCACCGACCTGCTCGAGGACGAGCTCGAGCTCGACGCGAACGCGGTCGTATACGCATGCGGGCCCGCGCCGATGCTCGAGGCGGTGCGGGCGATCTGCGAGCGCGCGCGGGTGCCCGCGCAGCTGGCGCTCGAGGCTGGCATGGCGTGCGGCTTCGGGGCGTGCTTCGGATGCGTCGTGCCACGACGCGGCGGCGGATATCTGCGCGTATGTGTGGATGGCCCCGTCGTGGGCGGCGAGGAGCTCGAGCGCGTGGCCGAGCCCGCGGGGGAGCCGTGACGGTCTCGTTCTGCGGCCTCGAGCTCGCGCACCTCGTGATCAACGGCTCGGGCACGTTCGACGTGCACGCCGCGAGGCGCAGCTTCGGGGCGGCGCTCGACGAGCAATTCCCGTTCGCGGCGTTCGTGTCCAAGACGATCACGCTCGAGCCACGCACGGGCAACCCGCCGCCGCGCCTGTGGGAGAGCGCGCAGGGCCTCATCAACTCGATCGGGCTGCCGAATCGGGGGCTCGAGGAGTACATGCGCGAGGAGGTGCCCGCGCTCGCGGGCCTGCGGACCCGCGTGAGCGGCGGAGAGAGCGTGCCGGCGCCGCTGATCACGAACGTGATGGGCGCGAGCGCGGATGCGCTCGTGCGGCTGGTGGAGGCGTGCGAGGAGCGCGCGGAGATCGCGGCGATCGAGCTCAACGTGTCCTGCCCGAACGTCAAGAGCGGCCTCGACATCGGCGCCGACCCCGCCGAGCTTGAGGCGGTCGTGCGGGCGACGCGCGGGCGCACGCGAAAGCCGCTGATCGTGAAGCTCACGCCCAACTGCGCCGACGTGGCCGCCTGCGCGGCTGGCGCGCAGGCCGGCGGCGCGGACGCGGTCTCGCTGATCAACACGCTGCGCGCGATGGCGCTCGCGCCCGCGCGCGCGGCGGGCCGCCCACCGGCGAGCGGCCGGCAGATCGGCCGGCAGGTCGGCCAGCGCAGGGCATGGCTCGGCGCGAGCACCGGCGGCCTGTCCGGCCCGGCGGTGCGCAGCGTGGCGCTCGCGCAAGTGGCGGCGGTCGCCGAGCGCGTCGAGATCCCGGTCATCGGCATGGGCGGCGTGCAGACGGCGGGACACGCGCGCGAGCTGCTCGACGCGGGCGCGGCGCTCGTGGCGGTGGGCACGGAGA
>DATBCA010000001.1:0-17936 GCA_036270715.1 Solirubrobacteraceae bacterium | reverse complement strand
GCCGTCGAACGTTTGACTATCGATCGGGGTGCCGCGCGTGTGCGCGTGTGCGCGTGTGCGTGCGCGTGCGCGCGAGGGGCTACGGCGTGGAGATCAGCGTCGCGCTGTAGGTCAGGCGCGCCGTCTGGTACAGGCAGATGTACTGCACCGCGCTGCCGATCAGCGTCTGCGTGCTCTGCGCGCTCGTGCTCGAGCACTGGCTGTGTGCACGGCTTGCCCGCCACGAGGTTTCGTGCGGGAAGCCCAGCGCGAGCGCCGGCGCCCAGGTCGGCACCGAGAGCGCCACGATGTCGCCCTTCTTGATCGGGATCGTCCGTTCGAGCGGGAACTGCGCCGTCTCGCCGAAGTACTGCTTCAGCTTCACCGCCGGACTCTCCGCGATCAGCTTGTAATTCAGGTGCGGCGTGCCCGGTACTTCACGCACGACCGCCAGCGACGCTTCCGATTCGCCGCCCTCGTTCGCGTTGAAGAACTTGATCTGCGTCGCGTTCGGCTTGCCCAGCGAGATCGTCCACGCGACGATCGTCCCCGCGCGTTTGGACGTCAGCGGCCTGTATGCCGTGCCCACCCTCACCTGGAAGCCCGTCGTACGACTCACCGCCAGACACGGGTTCCCCGGGCAGCTCGGCACTGTCGCGGGCGTCGTTTCGGGCAGCACGCCGACTTCGGTGATTTTCGCCGGGGCCACCGCCGGAAGCACGAGCCCGAGGGCAAGCACCGCGAGCGCGCACGAGGTTGTCCTGTTCTTCATTGCCATTGCAACACCGCGAAGCCGCAGTTGTAGCGACTGTTTCCCTACGACAGCCGTAACTCCTGCGCTGCGGCTTCGATCTCGGCCGGGTCCCCCGGCGCAGGCACCCATGGTAGCCGTAGCCCGTCGCCCTCGTAGCGCGGGATCACGTGCACGTGAAAGTGGAACACGCTCTGGAACGCCACCGCGCCGCACGCGTTGAGCAGGTTCACGCCGTCGGCGCCGAGGCGGTCCTTCGCGCGCGCGGCCAGTCGCCGCGACGCGCTCGCCACGGCGAGCAGGTCCTCCTCGTCCACGCTCAGCAGGTCCGCCGAGTGCGCGCGCGGGACCACCAGCGCGTGACCGCGCGTCGCCGGCGCGATGTCCATGAACGCGATCGTGCGCTCGTCCTCGTCGACGAGCGTCGACGGCAGCTCGCCCGCGACGATTTTGCAAAAGATGCAATCGGGGTCGTTCATGGTCCGCGAAGCCTAGTGCGTACGTGCGCGCGCGTACGCGATCGCGTCGTCGCGCGTCTCGAGCTCGCCCGCGTAGCGCGCCCGCGCGATCTCCTCGAGCAGCTCGCCGAGGAGTGGACCCTCCGCGATGCCGAGCGCCCCCGCGAGCTCGTCGCCACGCACCAGCGGAGCACACGCACGTTCCTCGGACCAGCGCAGCGCCTGCGGGAGCACCTCGCGCGCGAGCACCATGTGCGCGTCGATCGACTCGCGCGCGCGGTCGCCGCGCGTCGCCAGGCGATCGGCCACCGAGAGCAGCGTCACATCGACCTCCACCGGCTCGCACGCGCGCATGTACGCGTACACGCTCGCGCGCGACAGCGGCTGCGGCTCGTGCACGAGGAAGCCCAGGCGCAGGTGGTTGCGCGCGAGCGCCGCCACGTGCGCCCGCAGCCGCTCGCTTGCGCGCAGCCGCCCGAGCACCTCGCGTGCGAGCTGCGCACCGCGCACGTCATGGCCGATGAACGTCACGCCCCCGCCGAACCTGCGCCCGCGCGTGAGCGGCTTCGCCGCGTCGTGAAGCAGGGCGCCCCAGCGCAGCGCCTGCCCGCGCGAGAGGCCGTCCGCGAGCGGACGCGCGAGCACCTCCGCGACCTCCGCGGAGTTCGCGCCGACCACCTCGCCGCGGTCCTGCTCGCCGCGCGCCACCGCGTCGTCGAGGTCGATCGCCTGCTGGAGCACCTCGAGCGTGTGCTCGTACACGTCCGCGTGGTGAAAGCGGTTCTGCTCCACCCCGCGCAGCGCGTCCACCTCGGGCAGCACCGCCGCGAGCGCCCCCACCCGCTCCATCAGCCGCATGCCCGCCACCGCGCGGGGCGCTGACAGGATGCGGCAGAGCTCCGCGAACGCCCGCTCCGCCGCCGACCGGTCGAGCGCGCGTGACGCTTCGCGCGCGGCGCTCAGGGTCTCCTCGTCGGGCTCGAGGTCCAGCTCGACCGCCAGTCGCACCATCCGCAGTACCCGCAGGGGGTCGTCGCGGAAGGCGCTCGGCGCCACCATTCGCAAACGCCGCGCGGCGAGGTCCCGCATGCCGCCCAGCGGATCGATCACCTCGCCGCCGGACAGCGGCTCCGCGATCGCGTTGACGGTGAAGTCGCGCCGCGCGAGGTCCGCCTGTACCGAGCCTCCACGCAGCGGCTCGACGTCTATGTGCCACGACTCGTCGCGACTCTGCACGCGCCACGCGCCGAAGTCCTCGGATAGCGAGAAGCAGTAAGCGCGCCGCGCCGCCGCCGCGATCGCGCGCGCGGCGGCGCGCGTGTCGCCGTCCACAACGACGTCCACGTCCGCCGTCGCGCGCCCGAGCTCGCGATCGCGGATTCCCCCGCCAACCAGCCATGCGCGCGTGCCCGCGAGCGCGTTGCGCGCTGCCGTGAGCGCGTCGCTCATCGGCGCTCGAGCGCCTCCGCTGCGCGCGCCTTCTCCAGCTGCGCGCCGTCGCGGTGATACACGCGCGGCACGCGCGCCGTCAGCCCGCACGTGACCTCGTAGTTGATCGTCGAAAGGCGGCGCGCGAGCTCCTCCGCGGTGATCCGCTCGCCTCCCTGCTCGCCGATCAGCACCGCGCGCTCACCGACCAACCGCCGCGCCCGCGAGCCCTCGGCGAGCTCGATCGTGACGTTGTCCATGCTCACCGTCCCCACCAGCGGCCTGCGCGCGCCTGCTACGAGCACGTCCGCGTTGTTCGTCAGGTTGCGCCGCACGCCGTCGCCGTAGCCGATCGGGAGCACGCCCAGCCAGACGTCTCGCTCGGCGATGAAGCGACGGCCGTAGCCCGCGCTCTCGCCCGCCGCGCACAGCTTCACCTCCGCGACGTACGAGCTCAGCTCGAGCGCCGGCTCCAGCCCGCGTGCCGGCGCGTCCTCGCCGAACGGGTCGAGCCCGTAGATGCCCACGCCGCAGCGCACCATGTCGAAGTGTGCGCGCGCGTCGCGGATCGTCGCCGCGCTGTTCGCCGCGTGCACGACCAGTCGCTCGTCCGCCTGCTTGTGCGGCAGCGCCCAGCGCTCGAACGCCTCGAGCTGGCGCTCGAAGAAGCCCCCGTCGTCGAGTTCGTCCGCCGTCGCAAAGTGCGTCATCAGCCCCGCCACCTCGACGCCCGGGCGCGCGCGCGCGGCCTCGAGCACGCGCGTCGCCTCCTGCGCGTCGCGCGTCCCCAGACGCCCCATGCCCGTGTCGAGCTTCACGTGCACCCGCCCGCCGCCGGCCGCCGCGACCGCATCGAGCTGGCGCTCGCTCCACACCACCACGTCCGCCTCCGCCGCGAGCGCGTCGCGAAGCTCCTGATCGGTGAGCGCTCCCATCACGAGCACGCGCGCCTCCCCCACCCCGTGATCGCGCAGTTCGACCGCCTCCTGCGAGCTCACCACCGCGAGCCAGCTCGCGCCGCCCCCACGCGCGGCGTCCGCGCTCGCGCGCGCGCCGTGGCCGTACCCGTCGGCCTTCACCACCGCGCACAGCGCCACGCCGCGCGCGCACTCGGAGTGAAGACGCGCGCAGTTGCGCTCGATCGCCGCCACGTTCACGCTCGCCTGCGCACGCATCGCGTTCAACTCCGCTCGACCTCGGCGCCCGCCCGCGAGCGCGCCGCCGCCGCCGAGCCGTCTCGGCCCGGCTCCGCGAGCCGGCCGCCAGGGCGCCACACGCGTTCGCGCGTGCCCGCCCGCGCCGCGCCCAGCGCCTCGATCACGTCGCTTGCGATCACGCTCTCCGCCGCGCCCGTCCGGCGCGCCGCCTCGCGTCCCGCGAGAGCGTGGAGCCACACGCCGGCCGCCGCCGCGAGGAAGGCGTCGAGACCCTGCGCCAGAAGCGCCGCGATCACACCGCTCAAGACGTCGCCCGTCCCCGCCGTCGCGAGCGCCGGGCTCCCGCCGGGGCTGACAGCGACGCGCCCGCCCGCGTCCGCGATCAGCGAGTCGTCGCCCTTGAGCACCACCACGGCGCCCGCGCGGGCGGCCGCCTCGCGCACGTGGCGCAAGCGCGCGTGCTCGACCTCCTCGCGCTCGAGCCCCAGCAGCCGCCCGAGCTCGCCCGCGTGCGGCGTCAGCACCGTCGCCGCCGTTCGGCGCGCAAGCGCCTCGAGCGCGTCCGTCGCCTCGGAGTCCGCCGCGTAGGCGTTGAGCCCGTCGGCGTCGAGCACCAGCGGCAGCTCCGCGCGCTGCGCGAGCTCGCGCGCGAACGCGCGCGCGCCCACCGCCGTGCCGGCCCCCGGGCCCAGCGCGAGCGCCCCCGCGCGAGCGCCCGCGCTCAGAACCGCCTCCACCCCCGCGGGCGCGAACGAGCCCTCGCCGTCGTCGCCGACGCCGTGCGTCATGGCCTCGACCGGCGCCCTCGTCGCGATCAGCGCCTGCAGCGACGCGGGCACGCACACCGTGACGTAGCCGGCGCCGGCGCGCATGCTCGCGTGCGCGCTCATAAGCGGCGCGCCCGTCAACTCCCCCGACCCTCCGGCCACCACCACGTGGCCGGAGCTGAACTTGGTGGAGCCCGCCCCGCGGCGCGGCAGCACGTCGAGAATCGCCGGCGCGATCAGCCCGACCGTCGCCTCGCGCGGCGCCTCGCGCGGGATGCCGATATCGATCACCTCGACCTCGCCCGCGCGGTCCTTGCCCGGGGCGATCCACAAGCCGGGCTTCGCCGCGTGGAACGTCACCGTCACCGTCGCGCGCACCGCTACGCCACGGACCACGCCGTCGGAGGCGTCGACACCGCTCGGCACGTCGACCGCAACCACAGGCGCCCGGGCCGCGTTGAGCGCCTCGATCGCCGCGGCGATCGCGCCGCGCGGCTCGCCCGAGAAGCCCGTTCCGAGGAGCGCGTCGACGAGCGCCGCGCTGCGCGCGATCGCTCGCGCAGCGCGCTCGTCATCGAAGGCCACGGGAGCCGCGCCGGAAAGGCGCTCGAAGTTCTCGTGCGCGTCCGGCGAGAGGTCCGCGCTGATCAGCACGACCTCGACCTCGCGACCGGCGTCTCGCAGCACGCGCGCGGCGACGAGCCCGTCGCCGCCGTTATTGCCCTTTCCGCACACCACCGTCACCGCGCCGTCCGGCGCGACCCGCTCCACGGCGCGCGCGACCGCGATTCCCGCGCGCTCCATGAGGTCGACGCCGGGGATGCCGCGTGTCTCGATCGCGAAGCGCTCGCTCGCGCGCATCGCCGCCGCGTCGGGCAGCGGGATCAGCCATTCGGGCAGGGTCATGCCGATCAGCGATGCTAGCCCGCGCCGCGCGCACACGCCGGTGTGCGTGGTGCGACGCTCGAGCGTCTCGGCAAAGTGGATCGATCGTCGACGGGACGCGGCGGCCAACGTCGAGGACCGATCGGAGATCGGCCAGCGCAGCGTTACTCGACGGTTACCGTCTTCGCGAGGTTGCGTGGCTGATCGACGTTCAGCCCACGCCTGCGAGCGATCGCGTATGCGAGCAGCTGCAGCGGGAGCACCGCCAGCACCGGTTGGAGCATCCAGTCGGTCGCCGGCACCTCGATCGCCGCGTCCACGTGCTCGCGCGCGAGGTCGTCCCCGGCCGTCGTAACAGCGATCGCGTGCGCTCCGCGCGCGCGCGCCTCCTGGATGTTCGACACGAGCTTCTCGAGCACCGGCGAGCGCGTCGCGACGCAAACCACCGGCGTGCCCTCTTCCAGCAGCGCGATCGGTCCGTGCTTCATCTCGCCCGCCGCATACGCGTCGGCCGACACGTACGAGATCTCCTTGAGCTTGAGCGCGCCCTCGAGCGCGACCGGCAGGCCGACATGGCGCCCGATGTACAGGAAGAACTCGCGCTCGGAGCACGTGCGCGCGATCTCCTGCGTCTGGCGCTCGCTCCGCTCGATCGCCTCGTCGATGCAGTGCGGCAGGCGCTTGAGCTCGGCGACCAGCTCGGCTATGCGCGGCGCGGGCAGCGTGCCGCGAAGCTCCGCGAGGCGCAGCGCGAGCAGGTACATGACCGCGACCTGACACACGAACGTCTTCGTCGCCGCCACGCCGATCTCGAGGCCGGCGCGCGTGAACAACACGCCGTCGCACTCGCGCGTCGCCTGCGAGCCCATCGTGTTCGTGATCGCGAGCACCTTCGCGCCGCGCTCGCGCGCAAGGCGTATCGCCGCGAGCGTGTCCGCGGTCTCGCCCGACTGCGAGATGCCGATCACTACGTCGCCCTCGCCGATTACCGGGTTGCGGTAGCGGAACTCCGAGGCGATGTCGAGCTCGACGGGCACCCGCGCCCACTCCTCGATCGCGTAGCGGCCGATCAGGCCCGCGTGGTACGCCGTCCCGCACGCGACGACGATGATCCGCCGCACGCCCGCGAGGATCGACTCGTCGAGCGCGCCCTCCTCGTCGAGGTCGACGCCGTCGCCGCGCGCCGTGCGATCGGCGATCGTCTCCGCGACCGCGTCCGCCTGTTCGGCGATCTCCTTGCGCATGAACGTCTCGTAGCCGCCCTTCTCCGCCGTCTCCTCGTCCCAGTCGACCTTCTCGATCGCTCGCTCCACCGGCCTGCCGTCGGCCGTCGATATCCGCACGTCGTCCGCGCGCAGCACGACGATCTCGCCGTTCTCGACGTACTGCACCCGGCGCGTGTGCGCGAGGAACGCCGGCACCGCGGAGGCGAGGAACTGCTCTCCGTCTCCACGCCCGACGATCAACGGACACTCCTTGCGCGCCCCCACGAGCGTCTCAGGCTCGTCGAGGCTCATCGCGACGAACGCGTAGTGGCCCTCCAGCTGCGCGTACGCCGCCGTCACCGCCGCTGCGAGATCGCCCTCGTACAGCTCGGCGATCAGGTGTGCGATCACCTCCGCGTCGGTCTCCGAGGTGAACACGCTGCCGCTCGCGAGCAGGCGCTGCTTGAGCGACATGTAGTTCTCGACGATCCCGTTGACGACCACGTGCACGCGGTCGTCGCTGTCGTAGTGCGGGTGCGCGTTCTCCTCGCTCACGCGCCCGTGCGTCGCCCAGCGCGTGTGGCCGATGCCCGTGCGCGCCGGCTTCGTCGCCACCGCGAGCGACCCCGCCCCGTCACCCGCGAGCTTCGCCTCGAGCGCGCTCAGGTTGCCGACCGCGCGGACCGTCTCGATCTGGTCGCCCGCGATGACCGAGATGCCGGCCGAGTCGTAGCCGCGGTACTCGAGCTTCCCCAGCCCCGCGAGCAGCACCTCGCGGACCGGACGGCCGCCCACGTAGCCAACGATCCCGCACACCCGAGCGACGATATCAGCGGGTCTGGGAGCTATCGCGGCGCGCTCAGCCCAGCTCGCTGCGCACCAGCGCGACCAGCCGATCGCACACCTCGGCGGCCTCGTCGTCCGTCGGCGCCTCGACCATCACGCGCACGAGCGGCTCGGTGCCGCTCGCGCGCACGAGCACGCGCCCGCGCCCAGCGAGCCCATCGTCGGCCTCGCGCACCGCCTGTGCGAGAGCCGTCGAACCCGCGGCCGCGTCGCGGTCGGCAACCTCGACGTTGACGAGCCGCTGCGGCAGCTTCTCCATCGCGCGCCGGTCGGAGAGGTCCGAGCCGGCGAGCGCCTCGAGCACGAGCAGCGCGCTCGCGATGCCGTCGCCGGTGCTGTTGAACTCCATGTCGATCATGTGACCCGACTGCTCGCCGCCGAACGTCCACTCGCGCGCACGCAGCTCCTCGAGCACGTAGCGGTCGCCGACCGCCGTCGTCGCCACGGCGACGCCGGCGCGCTGCATCGCCGCGTGAAAGCCGTAGTTCGTCATCACCGTCACCGCCACTCCGTTCCCGCGCAGGCGCCCCTCGCCGCTGCGACGAAGCGCGACGATCGCCATCAGCTCGTCGCCGTCGACGACCTGGCCGCGGCGATCGACCGCCAGCACGCGGTCGCCGTCGCCGTCGAACGCGAACCCGATCGCGTGGCCTTGGTCGACCACCTGCGCGACGAGCGAGGCGATGTGCGTCGAGCCACAGCCCGCGTTGATGTTGCGCCCGTCCGGCGCGTCGCCGATCACCGACACGCGCGCGCCGAGCCGCCTGAAGATCTCCGGCGCGACCTCGTACGTCGCCCCGTTCGCGCAGTCGAGCGCGACGTCGAGCTCGCCGAGGTCCAGCTCGCGATAGCGCGCGTGCAGCTCGCGCAAGTAATCCTCGGGCGCGCCGCGCAGCTGGCGGATGCGTCCGATCTCCCGCGACGTGAGCGCGAGCGCGGCGGCCGGCTCGCCGTCGCCGGCGCGAGCGTTCGCGCCGAGCGCGTCTTCGATCGCCGCCTCCTCGCGGTCGGAGAGCTTGAAGCCGTCGCTCGCGAAGAACTTGATGCCGTTGTCCTCGAACGGGTTGTGCGACGCCGAGATCACCGCCGCGAGGTCGAAGCGGTAGCGCCCGATCAGCAGCGGCGCCGCGGGCGTCGGCAGGATCCCCGCGAGCAGCGCGTCGCCGCCCGCGGCGCTCACTCCCGCCGCGAGCGCCGACTCGAGCATCTCGCCCGACTCGCGCGTGTCGCGCAGGATCACCACCTGCGGGCGGGCGGAGCCGATGCGCGCCGTCGCCGCGCGACCAAGCGCAACCGCGAGCTCGGGCGTGAGAAAGCTTCCCGCGCGCCCGCGAACGCCGTCGGTACCGAACAGCTTGCCCGCCACCGCGTTTGCCCCCCGCCGCGCTCTAGGGCCTGTCCGAGTAGGGCATGGGCGACGGGTACGCCCTTAGCGCTTCGAGAACTGCGGACGCTTGCGCGCCTTCTTCAGCCACGCCTTCTTGCGCTCCTTCGCGCGCGAGTCGCGCGTGAGGAAGCCGCGGCGCTTGAGCTCACCGCGCAGGTTCGGGTCGGCCTCGAGCAGCGCGCGCGAGACACCGTGGCGCAGCGCGCCGGCCTGCGCCGAGATGCCGCCGCCATGCAGCCGCGCGACGACGTCCATGCGCTCGTGGTAGCCCACCGTCTCGAGCGGCTGGCGGATGTTGCGCTGGAGTGTCGCCCGCGGGAAGTGCTGCTCGAGCGAGCGGCCGTTCACGGAGTACGTGCCCGTCCCCGGCCGCAGCGTCACCCGCGCGATCGCCGTCTTGCGCTTGCCCGTCGCGCGGTAGCGCGCTCCGGCCGCGAGATCGATCGCCGCGGTCGCGATCGGCTCGCTCAACGCCTCGTCCTGCCCCTCCGGCTCGTCAGCCGCCTCCGCCTCGGCGCCCGCCTCGTCCTCGATCGCGTATGGGTCGACGTATTCCTCCTGCTCGCCCCTGCCCAGCGGGTCCTCGCCCTCGGGCACGATGTCGACTTCGAGATGTGCGCCGGGCACCGCCGGTTTCGCGCGCGGCGCCTCCTCCTCCTCCTCCGCGAGCCGCTCGGGCTCTGACTCCGCGACCGGCTCCGGCGCCGGCTCGGTCGCCGCCTCCGGGCCGGCCTCCTCGACCACCGGCTCCGCGGCCTCCTCGACCACCGGCTCCGCGGCCTCCTCGACCACCGGCTCCGCGGCCTCCTCGGCTACCGGCTCGGCGGCCTCCTCGGCTACCGGCTCGGCGGCCTCCTCGGCGGCGGGCGCGTCGGCAGCGGGCTCCTGCGGGGCGCCCGCCGTGGGCTCGCCGCCCTCGGGCGCGTCCGCGCCGCCGGCAGGGACGTCCTGCTCGTCGGGCGTCGGCGTGTCGTTCTCGTCAGCCATCAGTCGTCGGCGGGGAATGGCTGCGGCTTCTGCGCGACGTGCGGGTGCTC
The DNA here is from genome assembly GCA_036270715.1 of Solirubrobacteraceae bacterium. Taxonomy (GTDB): domain Bacteria; phylum Actinomycetota; class Thermoleophilia; order Solirubrobacterales; family Solirubrobacteraceae; genus Palsa-744. The sequence continues at coordinate 8,036 of DATBCA010000001.1, read as the reverse complement.
CGCGCCGGCGTAGACCTTGAGCTTGGTGAGCTGCTTTCGGGCAAGACGGTTGCGCGGCATCATGCCCTTGACCGCGAGGCGGATGATCTCCTCGGGCCGGCGCGCGAGCATCTCCTCGAAGCTGCGCGAGCGCAGCCCGCCGGGGTAGCCGGAGTGGCGGTAGTAGCGCTTGTCGGTTCGCTTGTTGCCGGTCACGTGCACCTTCTCGGCGTTCACGACCACGACGAAGTCGCCGGTGTCGATGTGAGGTGTATACGCAGGCTTGCGCTTGCCGCGCAGCGCATCCGCGATCTGCGTCGCCAGGCGTCCGAGCGTCCTGCCGTTGGCGTCGACGACGAACCAGTTGCGCTCGCGGTCGGACGGCGTCGCTACATAGGTCTTCGTGGAGGGTGCCATCTGTGTAAAAAGGCCGCGCTCGACGTTCCGAGCTTCCTCGCGCGGCGCCGCGACATGATAGGCGAAGTCGGCCAGGTTCGCGGACGGACGCGCGGCGGCCGATCGGCTTGCCCCCGGACCGGCCGTACCTCCCGCCCCTCAGGCGAGGGGCCGCGTCACTCCCACTCGATCGTGCCCGGCGGCTTCGAGGTGATGTCCAGCACCACGCGGTTCACCTCACGGAGCTCGTTGATCATGCGCGAGGCGATCGTCTCGAGTAGGTCGTACGGAAGCCTTGCCCAGTCGGCGGTCATCGCGTCGTCGCTCGTGACGGCGCGGATCACGACGACGTGGCCGTACGTGCGCTCGTCGCCCTGCACGCCGACGGTGCGGATGTCGGGCAGCACGCAGAAGGACTGCCAAAGCTCGCGGTACAGGCCCGCCGCGCGGATCTCCTGCTGCAGGATGTGGTCGGCCTCGCGGAGCAGCGAAAGGCGCTCCTTCGTCGCCTCTCCGCCGACGATGCGAATCGCGAGCCCGGGGCCTGGAAACGGCTGGCGCCACACGAGGCGATCGGGCAGGCCGAGCTCCGCCCCGACCGCGCGGACCTCGTCCTTGAACAGCGCGCGCAGCGGCTCGACGAGCTCGAAGTCGAGGTCGTCGGGCAGCCCGCCGACGTTGTGGTGGGACTTGATCGTCGCCGCGCCCGTGCCGCCGCCGGACTCGATCACGTCCGAGTAGAGCGTGCCCTGGACGAGGAATCGCGGCCCCTCGCCCGCCCTCGCGTCGAGCTTGCGCGCCTCCTCCTCGAACACGCGGATGAACTCCGCGCCGATCGCCTTGCGCTTGGCCTCGGGCTCGGTGACGCCCTCGAGCACGCGCAGGAAGCGCGACTCGGCGTCGACGGCCACGAGCGGCACCCTGAACGTGTCACGGAACGCGCTCACGACCTGCTCGCCCTCGTCCTTGCGCATCAGCCCGTGGTCGACGAATACGCACGTCAGCTGCTCGCCGACCGCGCGATAGGTGAGGAGCGCGGCGACCGAGGAGTCGACGCCGCCCGAGAGCCCGCAGATGACGCTCGCCTCGCCCACCTGCGCGCGGATGCGCCGCACCTGGTCCTCGACGATCGACGCCGGCGACCACGTCTGCGAGCAGCCGCACACCTCGCCGAGGAAGCGGCCCAGGATCTCCTGCCCGTATGGCGTGTGTGCGACCTCGGGGTGGAACTGGATGCCGTAGATCGCGCGCCGCGGATCCTCGACGGCGGCAACGGGTGAGGCGCTCGAGGACGCGAGCGTCGTGAACCCGGCGGGCGGCGCGAACACGGTGTCGCGGTGCGACATCCAGCACGTCTGCTCGCGGGGCATACCGCGCAGCAAGGCACCCGGCTCGAGCACGCGCAGGTCCGAGCGGCCGAACTCCCCCACGTCCGCCTGCTCGACCCTGCCGCCGAGCTCGTACATCAGCAGCTGCATGCCGTAGCAGATACCCATCACGGGAACGCCGAGCTCGAGCAACCCGCGATCGAGGCGCGGCGCCCCCGGCGCGTACACCGATGCGGGTCCGCCGGAGAGGACGATGCCGCGCGGGCTGCGCGCGGCGATTTCCTCGAGCGGGGTCGTGTGCGGCAGCAGCTCCGAGAACACGCCGCACTCGCGCACGCGGCGCGTGATCAGCTGGCTGTACTGACCGCCGTAGTCGAGGACGACGATCTCCTCGCTCACCGCCGCAAGTGCGCGCGCGCGGTCGGCTACCGGCGCGGCGGCTGCGGCGAGGGCGTCAGTCATTTACGAGTGCGGCTGCCTTCCCGTTCGTCGCGCCCATGCCTACGCCCTGATCGCGCTGCAGCGCCTTGCCCTCGGTCTGCAGCGCCGGCGCGATCACGACCTCCGCGCGGTTGAACTCCGCGAGATCCTTGTGGCCGCACGTCGCCATCGACGTGCGCAGCCCGCCGAAGAGGTTGAACGTGCCGTCGTTCTCGCGCGCGGGGCCGACGAGGATCTCCTCGAGCGTCCCGTTCTGCGCGGTCGCCACGCGCGCGCCGCGCGGGAGCGTCGGGTGGAACGTCGCCATGCCCCAGTGAAAGCCCCGCCCCGGCGCTTCATACGCGCGCGCGAGCGGCGAGCCGATCATCACCGCGTCGGCTCCGAGCGCGATCGCCTTCGCCACGTCGCCGCCGTTGCGCATGCCCCCGTCGGCGATCACCTGGCAGTACTCGCCCGTCTCGAGCATGTGCGTGGAGCGCGCGTGGGCCACGTCCGCGATCGCCGTCGCCTGCGGGACGCCGATGCCGAGCACGCCGCGCGTTGTGCACGCGGCCCCGGGCCCGACGCCGACGAGCACGCCCGCCGCGCCCGTGCGCATGAGGTGAAGGCCCGTGTGGTAGGAGGCGCAGCCGCCGACCACGACAGGCACGTCGAGCGTGGGGATGAACTCCTTGAGGTTCAGCGGCTCGGAGACGGTCGAGACGTGCTCGCCGGAGACGACCGTTCCCTGGATCACGAGTACGTCGAGCCCCGCCTCGAGCGCGATCTCGTGGTAGCGCAGCACGCGCTGCGGCGTGAGGGAGGCCGCGACGACGACCTTCTGCTCCTTGATCTCCGCGATCCGCCGGGCGATCAGCTCTGGCTTGATCGGCTCGGCGTAGATGTCCTGCATCTCGCGCGTGGCTTCCTCCTTCGGCAGCGAGGCGATGCGCTCGAGCTGCTCGTCCGCGTCCTCGTAGCGGGTGAAGATGCCCTCGAGGTTGAGCACCGCGAGGCCGCCGAGGCGGCCGACGATGCCGGCGGTCTGCGGCGAGACGACGCCGTCCATCGCCGAGGCGAGCATCGGGAGCTCGAACTGGTAGGGCCCGAGCTTCCAGGAGATGTCGATGTCGTCGGGGTCGCGCGTGCGCCTCGACGGCACGATCGCGATGTCGTCGAACCCGTAGGCCCGGCGCGCCTTCTTGCCGCGCCCGATGTCGATCTCCATCAGGGCATCATGCCAGCCGGCGCGGATGCGTGACGCGCGCGCGGTGTGGGGCCGAAGGGAGCGCCGCCGAGGCCCTTCTCGGCGCTTTCGCTGATGGGGGCCAAGTGAGCCTGAGCATAGCAACGGTCCGAAGGCGCTTTCGCGGCCTTGGGTATGCTCGATTGTCCATGACTAACGCGGCTTCTGCGGGCTACGACCCGCACGGGATAGAGCTCCGCCGGCAGGCACAATGGCGCGAGCGCGACGTCTTCCGCACGCCGCCACCGGCGGAGGACCGGCCGCACCTGTACATAAAGCCCTCGGCGCCGTTCACGTCGGGAAACGTGCACATGGGCCACGTGCGCAGCTACTCGATCGGCGACGCGTACGCGCGCTTCAGGCGCGCGCGCGGCGACGACGTGCTGTTCGCCTTCGGCTTCGACGCCTTCGGCCTTCCCGCCGAGCTCGGCGCGATCGCCTCGGGCGAGCGCCCGAGCGAGTGGGTCAAACGCTGCGCAGAGCACATGCGCGGCCAGCTCGAGCGGCTTGGCTTCTCCTTCGACTGGGAGCGCGCGTTCTACAGCTCGGACGTGGTCATGTACCGCTGGTCGCAGTGGCTGTTCCTGACGCTACTGGAGGCCGGTCTCGTCTACCGCGGGGTGGGGACCGTCGACTGGTGCGACACGTGCCAGACGACGCTCGCGACGATCCAGGTCGAGGACGGCCTCTGCTGGCGCTGCCACAACCCCGTGCGCCTGATTCAGCGTGCCGAGTGGAACGTGCGCATCAGCGCGTACGTGCCCGAGAACGACGAGCGCCTCGCTGAGCTCGAGGACAACTGGGACGAGATCTCGCTCGCCAGTCAGCGCTTCGTGCTCGGTCGCGTGGACGGCGTCGAGATGGAGCTGCGCGGTCCCGACGGCGAGTTGACCGTGTTCACGCAGCACGCCGACGCGCTCGAGCTCGCGCGCTTCGTGCTCATCTCGCCCAGGCACCCCGCGATCGACGGGTGGGTCGCATCCGAGGACGCGCGCGAGCAGCTCGAGGAGCTGCGCTCGGGCGGCCTCGAGCGCGCGTCGCGCGACGTCGACGCGATCGCGCTGATCGACGGCGGCCGTACGCTCGCGGCTCCCCTGGGAGGCGCGCCGCTGCCCGTGCTCGTCTCCCCTCTCGTCGACGGGCGCTTCGGTACGACCGCCGTTCTCGGCATCCCCGAGCGCGATCACAGCGACGAGGTGATCGCCGCGCGCCTCGCGGCCTCGGCCGGCGGTGCCGCGGGCGGCGCGCGCGGAGGGGCGGCCTCCTCCGAGTACGCGGCGAGCGCGCCGCGCCCGGCCGTCCGCTACAAGGCCGACGACTTCTCGATCTCGCGCCAGCGCGCGTGGGGAACGCCGATCCCGGTCGTGTACTGCGAGGCGTGCGGGATGGTGCCTGTGCCCAAGGAGCAACTCCCAGTGGTGCTCCCCACGGACATCACGCCGACCGGCAGCGGCAACCCGCTGGCGGAGCGCGAGGACTTCGTGAACACGACGTGCCCGAGCTGCGACGGCCCGGCGCGGCGCGAGACCGATACGCTCGACGGCCACTTCGACGCGCTCTGGCTGTGGATTCCGGTGTGCGTGCCGGTGCACGCACGCGAGCAGACGCTCGAGCAGATCCTCGCGCTGGCCGACCTGCGCCACTGGCTGCCCTGCGGACGCGTCGTCGCGGGGTCCGACAGCGGCAACTTCGTCTTCGACCAGCGGATCGTGACGAAGGCGCTGCGCGACATCGGCCCGCTCGCGTTCCTCTCCGACGGCGAGCCGTTCGCGGGCTGCCTGTTCCACGAGATGGTGATCAGCGACGGGCGCACGATGAGCAAGCACCTGGGCAACGTCGTCGACCCCGATGCGCTGGTCGAGCGCTTCGGCGCGGACACGGTGCGCCTCGCGGCGCTCTACGCGGCGCGGCCGCAGCGCTCGTTGAACTGGAGCGAGTCGGCAGTGCTGCGCTGCCACCGCTTTCTGACCCAGGTGCACGACTACGTGCACGCAGGCATCGCGACGACGCAGGCGCTCGCAAGCGCGGACGGCGCGAGCGAGAGCGCGGAGGCCTCCGGGGAGGAGCCCGAGCGCGACACGACGGAGCACCTGCGAAAGCGCCTCGCCGGCTGGTGCGAGACGGGCGTTCAGAAGATCACCGAGGACATGGAGGAGCTCGAGATGCACACCGCGGCGCGCAACGTGATGCGCTTGTTCGATCGCATCCGCGACTTCGAGAAGCGCGTCAAGGCGCGCCGGCAGACCCTCGGTCGCGAGGACAGCGAGGCGCTGATCGAGGCGCTGGCGGTGCTCGTGCGCCTGCTCGCCCCGCTCGCGCCCCACCTGGCCGAGGAGCTGTGGATCGCGCTCGGCAACCGGGTTCTTGACAGGCAACTTCCGTGGCCCGGGCTATCTTTGGTAGCACCCGCATGAGCACCCAGGGCAGCAACGGTCCCGGGGAGGGGCCGCTCAGACGGACTCGCTCGTGTGCGACGGGCCTCGCCTGTCACCGCTGTGAGCTCTCCTATGGACTTGAGGAGACGGTCTACGCGTGCCCGCAGTGCGGCAAGGGACTCGACGTCGTTTACGACTACGAGCGCGCCGCGCAGTGCTTCGCCGAGGTGCCGCCCGAGCGGCGCCCGCAGAACATCTGGCGCTTCGAGGAGCTGCTCCCGATCGTCGATTCGGCGGCTCAGGCGCGGGTGGGCGCGCACGCGGGCTGCACGCCGCTGATTCGCGCGGATCGCCTCGGCGCCGAGCTGGGGATCGCAAACCTCTACGTCAAGGACGACTCGACCTCGCGCCCGAGCCTCTCGTACAAGGACCGCGTCGTCGCGATGTCGATCGCGCGGCTGCTCGAGCTCGGCAAGGACGAGATCGGCTGCGTCTCCACGGGCAACGTCGGCACGGCGGTCGCGTCGTACTCCGCGAAGGCGGGTGTGGACGCGTACGTCTTCTATCCCAACCGCCTCGAGGACACAAAGGCGCGCGCCTGCGCGGCGCTCGGCGCGAAGGTGTGCCAGGTCGAGGGCAACTACGACGAAGCCAACCGCCGCTGCAAGGAAGTCGCTGCGGCGGCGGAGATGGAGTTCGCGAACATCACCCTGCGGCCCTTCTACGCGGAGGGCGCCAAGACGTGCGCGTTCGAGATCGTCGAGCAGCTCTCGTGGAACGCGCCCGCGCACATCGTCACGGCGGCCGCAGGCGGCACGCTCTCCTCGCGCCTGCACAAGGGGCTGCTCGAGCTTCAGCAGCTCGGCATCGCGCACACCGACTCGACTCGCATCCACATCGCGCAGCCCAGCGGCTGCAACCCGATCGCGAGCGCCATCATCGCGGAGGAGGCGGAGATCCACCCGATCACACCCGAGACGGCTGCGCACTCGCTCGCGATCGGCGCGCCGGGCGACGGCTACCTCGTGATCGACGCCGTGCGCAAACGCGGCGGCACCGGCGCCTTCGCGAGCGACCCGGAGATCTTCGCGGGCATTGATCTGCTCGCGGCGACCGAGGGGCTCCTGACCGAGCCGGCGGGCGGGACGACCGTCGCGGTGCTCGAGAAGCTCGCGAAGGAAGGGCGCTTCGCCCCGGACGAGACGGTCGTCGCGATCATCATCGGCAACGGCCTGAAGACGCTCGACGACCACCCCGAGAAGCCGTGGCCGGCGAAGATCGATTGCGAGCTCGACGCGATGCTCGCGGCGCTGGCCGAGCTCAAGCGCGGCGGCGCGCTGACCGAGCGCGCGCTCGAGCAGCTGCACGCTTAGCGCCCGCTGGACATTTGATCGATAGGCGCGGCGAATCGCCGCCTCGACGACCTCGCCGGGACGACGCATGGGAGTAGAGTGCGCGCGATGGAAGAGCTACAGCGCGACCCGCTGCTCGAGCTCGAGGAGCGCCGGCGCAAAGAGCGTCAGGCCGTCGAAGAGGGCGGCGGCGGCGAGGCCGAGGGCTTTGAGCTGAGCGAGGAGGAACTGATCGAGCACGCCTCGCATGGGGACGAGCACTCGCCCGCGCGGATCATCTATGACGCGCCCACGAGCGAGGAGGAGGCGACCGCGATCTACGGCGAGCCCGACGAAGAGCAGAAGGCGGACTAGCGACGCGCAGCCACCGGCGCGCGGAGCGCGACGCGCGGCGGCGAGCGCCGCGGAGAAAGGGAGAGGAAGCATGGCCAGCCCGTTCGCATCCGCGAAGGAGTTCCGCGAGGTCATGGACCGCGTCTTCACGCTGATGAGCGAGGACCCGCAGATGGGCCCGCGACTGCGCGACGCCGACGTGCCCCAACGGTTCGAGTTCGACGACGTCGATCTTGTGATGAACATCAGGGCCGGCAAGCGCGAGGAGGAGGAGAACCTGCACTGGGAGTGGACGGACGACGTCGACTGGTCACCGCGCGTGCGCATGACGATGTCCTCGGAGACCGCCAACCGCTACTTCCAGGGCCGCGAGAACGTGCCGCTCGCGATCGCGCGCCGCCGGATCAAGACGGGCGGCGACATCAAAGCGTCGCTCGAGCTGATTCCCATCACAAGGCCCGTGTTCGAGCGTTATCGCGCGCTCGTCGAGTCCGAGTTCCCACACCTAAAGGTTTAGAGCCGCGCCCTCCTGGGCGCACTCGACCGGCCGCTCGCGCGACCGCCGCGCGACAGCGGCGAGGGCGCTGTGTGGGCGCCCTCGCCCAGG